>JBDSBK010000425.1:0-6643 GCA_039921645.1 Dokdonella sp. | reverse complement strand
CTCGCCGTGGTGGCGTGGGTGGTTGGCGTGACGATCTGGCAACACCCCGGCGATGCGGGCATGGGCGCGCTGATCACGCTCGCCGGCTTGCCGATCTATTTCATCTGGCGGCGCATGCCGCGGCGCTAGCGCTGGCGCCGAAGTACTCGGCGCAAATGTCAGTTTCCTGACGATCCTGCGTGTGTAGGGACAAGACCGCGTTCGTATCCGGACCGGGCAACGTCACTGCGCAGGAGTTCCCCCCAATGCCGATACGCCGCTATCTTGCTTTCACATCTCGCCCGAAACCATTGGCCGCCTGCCTTGCCGCGGCCCTGTCGGTCGCCTCGACCGCTCCATTCGCAGCGCAGGTACCCGGCGCCCTGCCGCTACCCGCGGAAAAGGCTGCAGCGGTGGCCCGCGCACGTGCAAACGCCAAATTGGTGCGGCCGGCGACCACGACCGTCGTTGCCAATTGTGCCGACAGCGGAACCGGCAGCCTGCGCGATGCCATGAATCATGCGGCGAACCTGGATACGATCGATCTCAGCCACCTCGCCTGCAGCCGGATCACGTTGACCACCGGCGCGCTCCTTGCCGATGTGGACAACCTCACGTTGAAAGGTCCATCGGACCACCATCTGACGATCGATGGCGGTGCCAGCGCGCACCATTACAACAACGCGATCATCCACAGTGGCGCCGGCCTGCTGGAACTCATGGATCTCAACATCACCGGCGCCAAATACCAGGATGGCGCTGGCTTGGGCGGCTGCATCTGGTCGAACAACAGCGTTTACCTTCTGCGCTCCAAGGTCTCGGGCTGCACGGTCAGCAATACGACAGACACAGGCAATGCAAGCGGCGGTGGCATCTGGGCTCGCGGAAACGTGAACATGATCCACAGCGAGGTCAGCGGCAATATCGCGGTGTCGTCCAACGCGGATGCGCGGGGCGGCGGTGTCTACATGCAGGGTGGCAGCAGCAGTTTCTACGACACCTTCGCCGGAAACATCGCACAGGCAGGCGGCGTTTCCGAAGGCGGCGCGCTGTTCGTCCAGGGCAGTCTCGGCATGACCAACTCGACCGTCTCGGAGAACAACGCGCAGATCGGCGGGGGTTTGTTCATCGACGGCCGCCATCAGACATTCACGCCGCGCATCGCGGCCAGCACGATTTCCACCAACAGCGCGACGCAGGTCGGCGGCCTTTTCTCGCGGGTCGCCGTGTACATGATCTCGGACACGATTGCGAAGAACACGGAAACCACGATCACCGGCGCCGGCGTATACGTCGAGGAAGATTCCAGCATCTACAGTTCGATCATCCTGCTCAACACAGGCAACGGCGGCCAGACCCCGCAGGACGACCTCGGGGGTGCCGCAAACACGCACGTGACCGGGTCGCACAACCTGATGCAAGGTTTCGTCCAAATCATAGTGCCGGCCGGCTTCTTTTCTCTGGCCGATGCGTCCGACCTCGGTCCGCTCAGCGACAACGGTGGCCCCACGCTCACGCATTCGTTGCCGCCTGGCAGTGCAGCCATCAATCAGGGTAGCCCGGGGTCGGCCATCTGGGACCAGCGCGGTCGAAGCTTCGCGCGAACGGCCGACAACGGCACCGACATCGGCGCATTCGAGGACAACTCGCAAATAATCTTCGTCAACGGGTTCAACTGATCCGAGCGGGTTGCTTGTCACGCGCGTGCGTAGCATCCGTCCAGCTCGCGCGCGCGGCCGAGGGCGACGAGCATGTCGAGCAATTGCGGCAAACGTTTTTTCCACGCGCCGCGGGCGCTGAATCGAGCGGCGATGTCGTCGATCGACAGTGTGACGACGCTCGCAGTGAGCACGTCGGCCACGGCGCGCACCTGCTCCACCGCACCCTGCGGCCACGGCAGCGGCTTTGCGACGATGGGCACCGCATCCACACTGGGCGCCTCGTCCGCGCCGGTATCCATTTCGCCCTGCGTCGGCGCAGTTTGCGCGGTCGGATGCTGGAACTCGGGACGCAACCAGCGCACCAGGCCGCGTGCCTCCTCGGCCGCGCGTTCGGCATTCAACACGACCAGGCGTTCGAGGATCGCCTCGTCGAAGGCGCGCCTGGCTTCGTCGCGGCTCATTTGCGTTTTTGTGAGAGCGGCTTCAGCCGCGATGCTCTTGCTCTGTGGCTTCGATAGAGGCATCGCGGCTGAAGCCGCTCTCACAACGATGAGATCCTCGCCATGCGACCGTTCCTGCGCCTGCGGCGAAGGAGCATCCATGCCCATCGACCGCTCATGCGCATCCTGCGCCCGCGGCACTCGGGCATCCATGCCCATCGCGATGCGCAGCAACGGCAGCAAGTCGGACCAACCGTAGGCATCGAGCACGGCGGCGTCGATCTCGTCGTGCAATTGGCGCAGCACCGAGACCAGGCCGTGTTCGTGGATCGCGCGCTCCTTCGGCGTCAACACCTCGCCGCTGCGCAGTTTTTCCAGCACGTTGTACATGCCGGTCAGCGTGAGATCTGGATGTGCGGCTTGCTGGCGTTTGCGATGGGCGTCGAGTTGTTCGGCGAGGCTGCGGATGCGTGTCGCAAGCGCGTGCTGCTGTTCCCCTTCCCCTTCAAGGGGAAGGCCGGGATGGGGATGGGCTTGCTGGGAGTTCCCGACAACGCCATCCCCACTCAACCCTTCCCTTGAAGGGGAGGGCTTGGGAGCGGGTTCGACGGACGACCCGAGCGCAGGGAACGGGAATGGTTCGAAGCAACGTGATTTGTTGTAGCGCGGATCATTGCCCACGCCTAGGCGGCCACCTGCAGCAAGCGCCCAGGTCACATGCACGCCGGACGACAATACGCCAAGTGAATAGGCATCCTTTAACGCAACGCACACCAGCATATTGTCGGGCGCGATACTTGCGTCTAGGAACTGGAAGGTGCGGTGCTTGGCAGTTTCGACAGTCGCGATGTAGCGCGACAACCCAACCAACGCCGGGCGAAACGCTCCACGCGGCTCGCCGAAAATCCACCAATTGTCGCGATAGGTAGCGCGGTTATTTACATCCCGCTCCGGCTTCACGTGTTCAAGCACATGCTGATACACCGCCGGAAATTGCGCACACACTTCCTCAGCGTTCAACCCAAACAAATCAATCACCAGGACTTCACGCGGCTTGTCGGAGGTCGCGTCCATTGCGATAAGGACGGATATATCGTTCTAGTCCAGCAATCGCACCCAGCCCCAATAGCTGCGCTTGATCGCTCGTGACAATAAATCCAGCGCCGTGCAACTTGAGCCCGGGACAGCTGATCCCCTCATTTGCGCGCAAAGCCCTGGCAGATGTGACGTCCGCACCCGTGCTGAGATCAGCATGAATTATTCCGCGGCGCGACTGCAGCGTCACGGCGACTTCGTCTTTATCTCCATCGAGCTCGCTCGTGACCGCGCGCAGCTCTCCGGTGCTCGCGCGTCTCGCGGCAACAGTCATCGCAATGCGCACCGCCGCGCCGTCGGCGCTGTCCACCCATGGGTGATCGGGGATTGCAAAGACGAGTGATAGGGGTGCGATGGGGCGCGAACCAAAGGGAATGGCGACGGAATCACCTCGGACGTGCTTTTGCAGTTCTGAAAAGTTGACAGCGACAGCATCACCAGGAGGCGGCGCATAGGGTGGTTGCGGTTTCGGCGTCGGAGGATTCAACGCACTTTCGATGACGCGGCGATTGAACGTCTGGCGGATTGAATTGGTGGTGATGAAACCGAAGCGTTCGATCGCGCCGTGCTGCGCCAACACCGCCGCGTGATGCCACCAATACATGACGAAGTCGGCTGATTCCGGCACGTCGGTCCACGTCGAACGCAAGGCTTCGACGTAACCATCGCCAAGAGCGCGGCGCATGCTGGAGGCACCAATGAACGGCGGATTCCCCACCACGAAATCCGCTTGCGGCCACACCGCCTTGCGCGGACTCACATAGCGTTCGAGCGGCACGCGCGCGCTGTCGTCCGGAATGTCTTCGCCCGTTACCGGCGACTTTTTCATCGTATTGCCGTCCCAGCGCGTGACAGGCACGCCACGTTCATCCGTGACGTATTCCATGCGCTCGTACGCAAGCACCGCATCGCGGTTCTCGATATTGCGGAAATCGCGGATCACCGGCTGCGGCGGATTCACGTCGCCGCGCGTGCGGAAGTGCCATTGCAGGTAGCCGATCCACAACACGACTTCGGCGATTTCCGCGGCGCGCGGGTTCAACTCGATGCCAAGCAGCTGGTGCGGGTCGACGGTTTGCGCTTCGACGGAAATTGCGCGTTCGCTGGCGACATCAAGATCCGTTTGCGCGCTCAGGCCGGTGCGGCTGATGCCGTATTCCTCCAGTGCATTGAGCACTTCGCCTTCGAGGCGCTTGAGATGTTCCAGCGTGACGTAGAGGAAATTGCCGGATCCGCAGGCCGGGTCAAGCACGCGAACATTGCACAGCCGCTTGTGGAACGTCAGCACCAGATCGCGCGCCTTGCGCAGCTCGATCTGGTATTGCTTCATGCGTTCCGCCGGCGATTTCGCCTTGCCACTCTCACTGTCTTTGATCCGCCATTCTTCGGCGATGCCCAGTTGCGCCAGGGTGGCGGCCTACACGTCGCTCCATTCCGCGCGCAGCGGTTCGATCACCGTCGGCAATACCAAACGCTCGACATAGGCGCGCGGGGTGTAGTGCGCGCCAAGCTTGTGACGTTCGGATGGATCGAGCGCGCGTTCGAGCAAGGTGCCGAAAATCGCCGGCTCCACGTGCTCCCATTTCGACTTGGCTGCCTCGATCAGCAGAGAAATCTGATCGCTGCGAAGCGGTAGCGTATCGGGCGTCTTGAACAATTTGCCATTGAAACGCAGCACGTCGCTGGCGATCGCAGCGCAGAAACCACCGCCGTCCATGTCACGCCAGAGCTGACCGAGCATGCGCATCGCGACCTCGGGCTTTTCCGCATGCGTCTTCAACAACTGCAGGAAGCTGTCCGAAGGCAGCAATTTCACATCCTCGGCAAACATCGTGAACAGGCAGCGCATCAGGAACTGCGCAACGGCTGCGGGCGAGTGGCCATCGCGTTCGAGGCTCTTGGCGAGTTCCGCGAGGCGCGCCGCGATCTCGCGCGTGACGCGCGCGGATTCGCGCGCGGGGTCGAGATCGAGAGGATCCAGCCAGATCCGGCGCAGGCGCTCGCGGATTTCGGGTTTTCGCAGGTCGTCCAGCGTGATGCGGTGGCTGCGCGGATCGGGGAACGGTGTGTAAGTGGCGCCGGAACGCGAGAACTCAGCGTACAACTCGATGCGGTTGCCGACATCCACAACCATCACGAATGGGGGCCGACCTTCGCTCGCGGGCAGCGCACGCGCATAACCTTCGGCCTGGCTGCGCGCGCGCAGCATTGCGTCGTCAAACCCCTTCGTGTGCGTGCCGGCTTTGAGCTTCTTCGATTCGAGCACGAAGGCGCCGCGCCGATACAGGTCAATGCGGCCGGGGCTGCTGCTGCCGTCACCATGGGAAAAGGTGATAGGCCGTTCGAACATGTAATCCTGTTCAAACGTCGCATGTGGAACGTCAACGCAGAGCAAGCGGCACAGGTCGGACAGGAAACTCTGCGATGTCGACAGTTCGGAAGCGGTCACGCCCTGCCATTTGGCAATGAATGCGTCTGCGGTGGTGTCGTCATATTTTGCCGGATCGCTCATCCCTGACCTCCTGCGATTTCGCGTTGATGGCGCAGCGCCAGCACCAGCGCGGTATCGGAGAGCGCATCAAAGCGGTAGAGCGCAACGTATCCGCTGCGGCCGCGCGCGATCATCAACTCGCGCAAGCCCTGTTCGACCTTGCGGCCAACCAGCGGATGGTCGCGCAATATGGCGAGACCGGAAATCAACAATTCACCCGTCTCAATGGCGGCATGCGCGTCCGTCGCGAACAGAAACTGCGCGAGGCGCTCGAGATCGCCAAACGCGGGAGGTGCGAGCAGGAGACGCGTCAAGTCCGCTTGCCCGCCTTGCGTGGGCGTGGGCGCCGTGGCGATTCGCCGGAAAGCTTGCTGCGCAGCCATGCAAATGCGTCGTCCGCATCATGAACGAGACCGCGTGTCGCGACATCGTGCTCTGCTGCCAATGCTGCTTCGATGAATTGACGACGGCGCTCCGCTTGTTCGGTTTGCACCGCGAGTGCTTCGACCATGAACGCGTGCGGTGTCTTGTCGAGGTCGTGGGCGACGGTAGCGATGCGCGTCTTCAGCGATGCGGGGAGTTTGAGCGTGGTGGCACTGGACATGAAATGCGGCCTTCGGTCAAAGGTACTACCAAGGTAACATCGGCCAGTCAAAGCCCGCAAACATGCCTGGTCTTTCTCGCCGGCGCAATCGCCCAAGCGTTTCACGCAGCAGCCCGATCACGGGCAAGCGCTCCCGCAGCATTGCCGCGCACTGAAACGTCCGTGCGACAATGCGCGCTGTCTCGCCGCGGCCGCCCATGCGCTGCGGGCGCACGGAGAACCGCATGCCCAATCCCCCCGACCACAGCGCCGAGCCCGCCAAGCGTGCAGCGGTGCGTCCACCGGACGCACTCGCCATCACGATCAATGGCAAGCCGTATTTCCACGACGGCGATCCTGCGATGCCCTTGCTCTGGTTTCTGCGTGACAATCT
>JBDSBK010000424.1:0-6736 GCA_039921645.1 Dokdonella sp. | reverse complement strand
GCGCTGTGCACGACGGCAACGTGCAGCGCGATCGCCGGAAGCACCACCGAGGTGTCCTGCGCCTGCGACGTGAAGACCGGCTTTTCGCTCGGAGCGCAGGAGTGCACGAATGCGGCAGCGGCGAAGCAGGGCGATTCGATCGCATCGCGCTATTTTCCGATCAGGAGCTTCGTCGCCTGCTCGAACGAAAGGCCGTGGGCGAACTGTCTGGACGCGCCGTGCACGGTTGCCGAAGGCTCCGCAGCGGGCAGCGCCAACTGCACATGCACGCTGGCGCATGGTTCGGCGCCATATGTGATCACCACCGGCAAATACACGGCCGACACCTGCACGAGCGGCATCATTTCCTCGGCAACGGTGGACTCGGTGCTCGACGTGACGCACTTCCTCGAGACCAGCACGGAACTGCCGCCGTACGACTTCAAGGTGTTGAACGTGCAGAAGCGGGCAAACCAGCCGGCGAAGTGATCGGCGCACCCGGTGACGGTCGCTGGATGCGCGTGCACGTCTTCGCACGGAGAAGTTGAGCGCTGCGCGATTCTGTTTTTCCGCTCTGCTTACGCTGCACCGCGTTGATTGGTTTCAGTCGCGATGGCGCGAGCGGATCGCCTCGGAAAAATCCGCGCTGTCGGCATGTTCCTGCGCGAGATCGTTGATACGGAACGCGGCGCGGAACTGCTCGCGCGGCAGATCCGTGTCGATGAGGCCAAGATCGAAGGCGAGGTCGTCCGAATACGCGGGCAGCACCGTCTTGTAACTGAAGGGAATCCGCTTCGGTGCAATCAGGTTGACGTGGTCGACGATGTTGCTGGTACAGGTGTTGGTCAGCGTGTTGTAGAACTCGGGTTGCGCCGCAAGCGCGTTGGCGCGTACCAGCATCGAGACGAACAGCGCGCGCGCCGCGTCGCGCGTTGCGCGCATCGGGTAGAGGTGCACGTCGTCGTGGCGGTAATTGGTTCGCAAACCGATCAGGTCGCGTTCGTCGCCGACGATGTAGGCCAGTTCGTACTGGCGCAACAGTCCGAGCAGTGGCGAGAACGACTCGCCCTGTTCCTTCCGGATCTCGACCGAGATGGCGACGTATCTGCCGTCGCCGAAGCCAAAGCTCAGGAAGGTGTGCGCCGGTCCTCGCCACGTGGCGAACGGCTCGACCACGTACCACACCGATTCGAGCCGGCGCAGGTCGTAGGAACGATCTTCCCAATGCACGTCGAAGTCCGTGGTCGACCGGTAGGTGGCATTGCGCACGTTTCGCACCTGCACGGTATCGCCGGAGAATTCGGCGGTCGCGACGCGCTGTTGGTCGGCCGACCAATCGCGTTCGTTCGACGGGCGCAGCAACAGCACGAGCAGCAGGTAGCCCGCGATCGCCGCGACGGCGATGACGAGCAGGGCGCGGCGGATCGGGTGGCGTCGGGGTATGGGAGAGAGCATGTCGTCGCTATGGTAGAACGTGTCGGAACGGCCGCGCATGTTCGGCCCGTAACCGGCAGGACGCGCGGCGTCCGATGCGTGCAGGTTGATCTGCGTCGCCGTGTGGCTCGATATATTGTTCCGCAGCATACCCTGACGTCATGCAACCGCTGACACATCCCTTGGCTATCCCGAAGGTCGTGCGCGAGTGTCAGCTCTTCGAGCGTGATCTGGTCGGCGTCAGTGATTCCAAAAAGAAATGACTTTCAGCGCTCCAGTTCTGCCCCGATAATCAGGCGCCGGTCGATATGCTTCGGAACCGGGCAGTAACAAGGGACGGCCTCATGAACACCAACGAGCGGAAAATATTCGCGTTGCGCGCGCGAATTCCGTCGTTCACCTGCATCGTGGGTTGCCATGATTGCTGCGGCCCCGTGACTGCCTCGTCCGAAGAAATGGCCAGGCTGCCAGTCAAGACCGAGGCGGAGCACGCAACCGCGCTCGCTGAACTGAGCTGCCCGCATCTGGGCGCGCATGGCTGCGAAGTCTATGGGGAGCGACCTTTGATCTGTCGTCTGTTCGGCACCACGCCACGTTTGCTGTGCCCCAATGGCCAGCGTCCGGTGTACATGATTGATGACAGGACCGAGGACGAAATCCATCACTTTCTCGCGAACACCCGGCAGGTGCTCGTCTGACGAAAGCGGGGCTGCTCCGTCCTCGTTCTACCCCTTGCCCCTGCATGTGTTTCAGTCGCACCGACCGGTTGAGTGTCGAGCAAGCTGAGTTGGTGGTAGCGACGACAAAGCCGACGCGACAATTCGCTGTCAGGGCGTCCTGGTCCTTGCTTGGCGTTTTCCGGAGAGGCTGACTGTCGATGCCTTGGCGCTTGCATGCGGAAACATCAGGCTGCCCAAGCCCCGCTCGACCGTTCAGCGCCTATCTTTCGACGATTCGCCCCAAATCATCACTAGCCCTCGAAGTCATCGGCAAACAACGCATCGAGCATGCCATCGACCTCCACCGCACCGATATCGCATTGAGCGTCGGTCACGAAATAGCCGCGCTGGTCGAGCTGCGGCGTCACGATGCAGGCGAATTGGTAGCCGGTATCCTTGGCGACGCTGGGGATCTGCAGCATGCGCGTCCAGGTGGGTCCGCCGTTGTCGCCGAGTACACCGAGGTTGATAGCGCTTTGTGCGGTGAGGACCTGGTTTCCGCTTTGCAGGATTGGCAACTGCAAGCGGCAGGTGTTGCCGACCGATTCGATATTGGAAAAAGATCCATCCGGCTGGATGCCGGCATTCGAATAGCTGCATTGGCCGATCAGGATGTTGTTGACGAAATTGATGGAATCGGCGGTCGCCGTACCCGTGTAGCGCAGCACGGAACCGAGCGATCCCACAGGCAGTGAAGAGGGCGCGACAATCGTGTTGCCCCTGAGCGAAAGATCGCCCGTGCCGAAGGCGATCGCGGCGCCGCGCAGCGCGCTGTTCTGGTCCAGGGTCGAGTGCTCGATCGTGAGGTCGCCATTCGTGATGGCCACGGCCCCTCCGCCGATGGCACTCGTCGAACTGGTCGTCACGCTGTTGTTGTTCAAGGTGCTGCGGCGGATCGTCAGCGGGGGATAGGTTCCTCCGCGCAGGGCGCCGCCTGTGTCGACCGCCTGATTGTGATGAAACCAAGTCGTGCTGATGTCGCCGTTGGCACCGTCGATGGCGCCCGCCGAATAGGCGAAATTCAGCGCGAACAGCGAACCCGAAATGCCACCGAGTTCCGCGGTATTGACCGACAGCGCGCCACCTCGTTCGCCCACACTCGCGGATGCCGCGTTTCTGACGCTGTTTTCGGAAAAGGACGAATCGGAGATCTTCAGTTGCACGAGACCGTTGTCGTTGACCTCGGTAGCGATGGCGCCGCCACGACCCCCGCTTGCTGTCGCCTGGTTGTGCGCGAACGTGCTGCGTCGGATCAGCATCGTTTCCTTCGATACCGACAGCACACCGTCAAACGCGATGGCGCCTGCGCCATCGTCCGCGCGATTGCCGTCGAAAATGCAATCGTCGATCACTGCATAGCTCGTCAGAAAACCGGCCGAAAGGCTGTAGATCGCGCCACCCCAAGCTTTTGCGGCGGTCACGTTTGTCGCCTCGTTGTCCTGGAAGCGCACACGTTGCAGGACTATTTTCTCCAATCCGTCCGATCCTCCACCGTGGTGGTAGATCGCACCGCCCAGTTCGGTGGCACGGTTGCCTGAGACCACCGCGTCGGTGATCGTCAATACGCCGCCACTCGGCACGTGGATTGCACCGCCATTGGGGACGCCGCTGCCGCCTTGCAGTCGCAGGTTGCGCAGGGTGAGCGATACACCGGGGGCCGTCTGGTGGAAGAGACGATCGGCGGCGATCTGGGTCAGGATCGTTGCCGACAACCCGGCGCCGACGACTTCCAGATCTTCGGTGACATCGAGGTCGCCGGTCAGGTTGTTGTCTTCGCCGGCGCCTGCGCGCGTCAGCTGCAACTGTGTCGAGGCAGGCAACAGGATGCGGTCGGGTCCGAGTCGCGAATTGGCCAGGGACACCGCTTCGCGCAGCGAGCAGCTGCCGGGCTGGCATGTGCTCGGGTTCGGGTCATCGATGACGTCGACGACAATGTCCTTCGGAACGGTCGTCAGGGACAGCGAAAAGCGTTTTACGCTGCCGAAATGACCAAGCGTGGTATCACTGGCATTGAGGATCCATTGGCCATTCGGATCCTCGCCATCGAACGCCGAGAGCGGCGAGTCCGGACTGAAAGCTCCGCTGGCGTAGAGGGTGGGATCGCTCGAGATCATGGACAGCGCCGGGTAGCCGCCTTCGTCATTGAGCCAGATGGTGCAGAAGTTCGAGCGTGCGCCGCCACGATGATCGATCAGGACGGCCGTCGTGCCGGCCGGCGACGTCAGCGTAATCACGAGTTCCCCGACAAATGCGTGGGCGACGGAGGCATTCGCGTTGCCGGGTGTCGCATTGCATCCCGACAGCGCATCCAGGGCGAAATCGAGATCGGTGATGGCACCGAGGCCACTGACTGTGAGCAGGATATTGACGCCAGCGGCATTGTTGTCGGGGACAGGAACCGAGGGACCCGTATAGGGAATGGTCGTGCTGCCCTGCGCGTGCGCGCAAGCAAACAGCGCGAGCAGGAGCCCGATCCTGCAGAGAACCACGCCAAATGAAATCGGTTTGAGCACGGCACACTCCAGGCAGGACAGGCCAATGATCGATACCCCTGTCGCCAGAATCCGCGCGGCTGCAGGAAGGAAGCCGATTACGCGGGTGAAGCGGACAGCGGTTCAAGCTTATGGATGTAATGCCGGATCGGGACCAAAACGAACACGGATTCGCAGCCGCGATTGTCGCCGGTTAGTGCCGGTATCCCGGCGCAGGCGCAGGTTACTCCTGCCCCTGCGTTGGGGTGTCGCTTTGAATGCGCTTCACGCGGTTGCGATACGCGCGTACGTTGTCGCCACGGATGCGCGTCTCCCGGGTGTGCTTCACTTCGTCGACCTTCTGCTCCGAGCCGGTGACCGGCTTCGCCACGACCGCCGTTTCGTGTTCGAAGTCGTGCGACTTGTCGGTGTTGCGGTAGTACCGGTACAGGGCCCAGTACAGCCCGCTTGCGCCAACCGGTCCAACTGCAAGCAGCCACGCTCCACCATCGCTCATGACGAGTGCCCCACGATAAAGAGTGCAATGGCTTCAAGGAAGGTGCCGACGGTGAGCGCGGCCGTGAGCAGCTTCCACTGCTGCACCGGGACGCTACCCATCGTTTCGCCGGTGCGGCCATTCACGGCGATGTAGTGGAGCAGGCCGCCGTTGCTGCCGGGCTGGTGGTACGAATAAAGCCATACCGGCAGATACATCGACACCCAGCGCGAGCCGTGCACGCTGAGGCCTTCCTGCTGCCAGCGCACGCCGCGATCGTAAAGGGCGACCGATTTTTCGACCTGGGCGCGGGCGATCGACAGCAACTCGTCCTCGAGGCGCGGGCGTAATTGCTCCACGTCGCGATCGCGCTTCTCCGTGCTGAAGCCCGACAGGTAGGAAGCGTTCCACTTCACCGCGTTCTTGGTGTCGAACGGCAGGATCGTGTTGATGATGTTGTTGGTGTTGGTGCGCGTGTCGAGATTGCCGCGCTCGGTGGAGGATTCCAGCGGCAGGTCGTCCACGGTGAAGTCCACGTGGCGTTGTATCTGGTACACGTCGGCATCGTAGTAGGTCTTCTTGTCGTCGCCGCTGCCCTCCGTGTAGCGGCGCGTTTCGATCTCGCCTTCGCCGGCGACATCGACGCTCGTGTTGCCATCGACGATCATGTAGGGCAGATAGACGCCGACGACATTCTCCGGCGTGAACTCATCCTTGAATGCCTTCAGCGCGAACAATCGGCGCTTGTCGACGAACTGGCGGATGCGCGCGACCGCGTCGTCCTTTTTGATGTGGAAGGGCAACACCGCGTCGGGCACCGCGCCGTTCGCTATCTGCTCGTTGACACCGAGGACGTGTCGGCACCAGTGGCAACGCGCCGTCATCGCGTTGGCGGTATTGATCGTCACTTCGGCGCCGCAGCCGGTGCATTTGAAGGTCATCAGGTTCGCAGCGTCGGCCTTGATGTCGCGCGCGCCTGACGCGACGACGGTGCCCTTGAGCTGGTCGATCCCTTCGCCGAGCCCGAATTCCTCCTCGACCCGCGCGGCATGCCATTCGTTGCGGCAATACAGGCAGACGATCACATCGCTGCCGGGTTTTTGCCGGACGTCGGTCGAGCCGCATTTCGGGCAGCGATTGACGCCGTCCTTGAGCTCCGCGGCGGACATGTCGATCGCGACCGGATCGGGCGCCTGCAATTCGTCGCGAATCGGTCCGGGCAGCGTGTCCGGGTCGATCGGAAAGCTGCCAGGTTTTGGCGGAACGTCCTGCGGTGAACCCGGGCCGTTGTATGACGGACCCGGTGGCGGCGGAGTAGTGGTGTTCGACATGGCGGTTGCCCGGTTCGCAGGTTAAAGACCGAGCGCCTTGGCTTTGAGCGCGTCGTAATCGCCCTGCGTGATCAGGCCCAGATCGAGCATCTCCTTGGCCTTCTTCAATTTGGCGACAGGGTCGTCGGCCGCCGGTGCGGCCGGCGCAACCGGCTGCTGCAATCCGCCGATGCCGCCCATCATGCCGGTCGCCATGCCAACGCCCATGACGCCGCCCGCGCCACCGTGTTCGCCTGCCGACTGGATGCCTGCAGCGACGCTGGCCTGCAGATTCGAATTGCCGCGTGCGCCGGCGAGCGCATCGGC
>JBDSBK010000423.1:0-9897 GCA_039921645.1 Dokdonella sp. | reverse complement strand
CGTATTCCTTGACCACATCGGCCTTGTATTTGAGTTCATGCGAGATCACGTTGAGCGTGCTGTCGATGCAGTCGTGGACATTCACCTGCTGCCATTCGGCTTGATCGACACGTGAGAAGTCCTTCAGATCCTTGACGATCCTCTCCACGCGCGTGACGCCCTCGATCGATTCGGCCAGCAGATTGACTACGTCTTCACGCACATAGTCGAGTTCGACGCGCTGCTTGATCGCCTGCACAGCAATCAGTTCTGGCGGCGCCGACGGAAGGAATTTTTCGAGCTGTTCGTAGCCTTGGAGTACGGAAAAAATCCGCTGCACATAGTCCGTCAAGGTGGTCAGGTTGGAGCGCACGTAGCCGATCGGATTGTTGATCTCGTGCGCGACACCCGCGGCGAGCTGGCCGACCGAGGCCATCTTTGCGGACTGCAAAAGCTGCGTCTGCGCGCTGCCGAGCTTCAGATTCAATGATTCCAGCTCCACATTGCGCTGCTCGAGCGTCTTCGCGAGCTCCCGATGACGCCGTTCGCTTTCGCGCAGCCCACGTGTGAGGAAGCTCCTTTCAGTCAACACGATGGCAACAGGCAAGACCAGCAGACACGTGACGGCGAGGAAGAGCTGCAACAGGAGCATACGCTCGGTCGAGCCACCGCCCGGGCCGAGATGCAAAGGCCCGTGACCGCTCAGTGTTGCGGTTATCGCGATGACTACAACGACTGCGATACCTAACACGGCGCCGTCGAAGCGGTGACGAAACACACACAACATGAGCGGCGGATAGACGAGGAAAAAGAGGGGTCGCGATTGTGAAAACACCCCCAGGCACACAGCGGCGACCAACGCCAGCGTCAGCGCGAATTCCATGCGGTACCCGGGTCTTCCGAACAGCTGCCGACCTCGTTGCAATGCAACTCCCGTGAGCGTGGCGAAAATCGCCATGCCAATGGTGTGCGATGCGAACCATTCGCCCAACACGGTTGCAAACGATGCCGTTCCCAGGCTTGCAAGGACGGTTGCAACGAGCAAGGCAGACAGGGCGCACGCGCAAAAATTACTGGCGACGGCTAACCAACCGACGCGTTTGATGCTGCCGGGATGACTCCAGTCACCCACGCAGGAGGTGAGCACGAAGGAAACCACACCCGCTTCCATGACACCCGCGAAGCTGAGCGCGAGAATCGAAAACCACGCGTCGCCTTGAGCAATGCGAGCAACCAGGCTGGCGGCGAACGCCATGAGCAGGTATCCGCGCCACGCGCGACGCGGGGAAACAAGCAATACCCCCGCGAGCAGTCCGCTCGCCAACCACATCGTGGACACTGCGCCGGGCGCGCGGCTGAAGTGAAATGAAATCCAGGTGGCCAACAAAACGAGTACACCGAGGATCAGAAGCCTCACTGCAGAAATCCACAGATCACTGGCAGGGGCTGCTACCGTTGGCACTGGGACTCCTCGTGGAAGACTCAGGACGTCCGCGGTCTACTGCAAAACGGCCGTGCAAAAGGTAGCCTGTGCGCCAGGCCTGGTCGGTGCGCTAGCGAACTTTTAGGCGATGGGTGCTGTCGCCGATTTTTGAACGGGACTGCGGTGCTTCTGCAACACGAGATCGAGCGCGCAAAAAGGATCATGACAGACTTCCCGAAAGCGGGCGTTTGAGCGATCGACGGGTGACACTCCACCAGATTGCAGTCGGCGGTGACCGGAATTCAGTCGACGAGCACCCGATCCTGGTCATCGCGAATGATCGCGGACCCGGCTTCCGCCACGATTGGCTCGTGCGTGGATCCGCGCGGTGAAGCACGGGCGAAGCGCAGAAGCGCTCAAGTGAATTGGATTCACGGGCCGCACTCCTGCGATCGAATGGCGCATTCACTGCTGGGAAGTGTCGAGCGATCGCTCGGCAACGCCATCGCCCGACGTTCCGGCGCGAAGAAGCGTCATCACGAACTGGCTGCCGCGATCCCTGCCAGCACTTGCTTTCGCAACCGATCCACCATGCAACTCCACGATCGCGCGCACTTGAGCCAAGCCGACCTCAAGCCTGCATTGACCGCGCGCCAGCGCGCGCGTGGTCTTGGCGTACAGACTGGAAATTCTCGTCGGCATGTTGACTCCGAATCCCCTGAGGTTGCCGGATAGCGTGATCGTCACCTTGTCGATCGATTCCTCGACCACGAGAACGATCTCGCCGTGCCGCGGTGTGGATCTGCACGCACAGTGCAGCAGGTTGACCAGAGCCTGCGTCAAGCGGACTGCTTCACCCTGTACGCGCAGCGGCGCTGGCACAAGGCGCGATGTGAGGCGCTGATCTTTCAAGGCTACGCGCGGCTTTAGAATTTCGACAGCCATCGCAACGATATCGGTCAGCTCGATGTCGCTCGGCATGCGCCCACGATCTCCTGCATTCGCGGGCGCCGCGTCGACCAAGTCGTCGATGAGCGTCTCGAGCTGGCTCACATGCCGCGCGATCAACGCAGGCAACTGGGCGAGCATCGCTTCGTCGGAGCGGAAATTTTCGAGCAGCGCGGTCGCTATGCGGATCGGCGCCAGCGGCAGGCGTAACGCATGCGCGACCATCGACTGCAGCCCGACATGGCGCCGACGAGTTTCGATCGACTGCGCTTCCAGGGTCTGCGCGGTCAGCGTGGCCATCAGAAGACGTTCATTGGCCTCGCGCAGGTCGCGTAGCCGCGACCGATCTTCGTCGCGCGAGACATCGAGTGCCTGCAGAACGGAGAGTTTCGCATCCGCCGCCGCGACGACGCTGCGGTTGTCGCTCGACGTATCCGCGCCATAGAACTCGAACGCGCCCCGGCGCCGGCGCTTGGATCGGTACATGGCCGCATCGGCCTTGCTGATCAGCACCGCCGCATCCGCGCCATCATCAGGATAGATCGCGATGCCGATGCTCGCGGACACCTGCAGTATCACGCCGTTGCCTACTCGGGTCGGCGCGGCCATCTGCACGCTGATTTTCTCGGCAACGACGCGGGCGTCCGACCTGTCGGAGATTTCGGGCAGCAGCACCAGAAATTCTTCGCCGCCATGGCGACTGACGGTATCGGAGTCGCGCATCGCCGCTTCCAAACGCCGCGCCATCAGCTGCAGCACCTCATCGCCGACGAGATGTCCCATCGTGTCGTTGATGTTCTTGAATTGATCGAGGTCGACGAAAAGCACGGCGAGGCGCGATCCATGCCGGGCAGCGGCGGCCACGGCATTCTCCAGGCGGTCGCGCATCAAAGCGCGGTTCGGCAGTTCGGTGAGATCGTCGTGCTGGCTTGCTCGAAACACGTCGCTGAGGTTTTCCTCCGCGGCGCGCGCGATCGTCTCCGCGTGCAGCGCAGCAAGCACCAGGTGCTCGTTGGCTTCCCTGAGCTCAACGGCGCGGGGTTCCGTGGCATCCGCCTGCGCCAATGCAGTTTCTTCACGCAGTCGGAACAACTCGGCTCGCAGCTGATCCGCCTGTGCGTGGAGCTGGGCGAGCATGCCCTGCGCTGCAGCGACTGCATGCGCTTCGGGATGCTCGACCGATGAATGCGCGCTGTCGTCGACTGTAGCCATTGGTGCCTCCTGCACTCACCCTGTTCAATGCTGGCGCCGGGTCGGCCTTCCACCCAGAAGACCCTCGTAGTCGGTCACGATGTCGCCGATCTGGATGCCGGCGTTGTCGATGTGGAAAAGCCGCAGCTCGTTCGAGTGCGCGCTTCCGCGTACCTTGACCACAGCCATCATGCGCTGCAACCGGCTGTCGACCTCGATGTAGCGTTGCACGATGATCGCATCGGTGAGAAAAGCGGTTCCATACGGACTGAAGCGCAGGTCCGCGTAGCGATCTTCCAGTTCGGACGTCAGCAACACGGTTGCGCCGGTGCACGCCAGCGCCGTCAGCATGCGCGCAAGGGACTCGCGAAAGTCATCGCGGAAGGTCGGAGCGAGCGCGAGTTCGAAGCCGGACAACGAATCGATGACGACACGGCTCGCGTTCAGTCGCGCGATCTCGGCGATGATCAGGTTGGCAATCTCGTCGACCGAAAGATCGGGTGCGCGGGGATCGATCAAGCCTACACGTCCGCTGGCGACCATATCGGCAACGCTGCGCGCCCGCGCGAGGTTGGGGCGTTGCTCGAAGGAAGCGATGACGCCGGTCTCGCCAGCGCGCACGCCTTCGGCAAGGAAGGCGGCGGCGAGTATGCTCTTGCCCGATCCGGACGGGCCCGCGACCAGCAGCGAGTAGCCACGCGGCATTCCGCCGCCCATCATTTCGTCGAGGCGCGGAATGCCCATGGTCAATCGGGCAGCGGCAGACGGCGGCAACGCTGCGTCCGCGACCAGTTTGGGCGGCGCAAATACCTGGATGCCTCCGTCGCCAATGCGAAACGTATGCAAGCCCGGCAGCGTCGCCTGCCCCCGCATCTTCGTGATCTCCATTTTCCGCACTACCGAATTGCGTTCCACGCTCTGGCGCAGGCGGATCAATCCATCGGCAATGGCGAATACCGGATTCAGATCGTTGTCTTCGGAATACTCGCCAATCAGGAACGTGGTCGCCTGCCAGCTCGTCATCAGCACGCCCAGATCCTGGATGAAGCGCTGCAAGCCCAGCAGCGAGCTGCCGGTGGTTTCACTGGCGAGCGTGAGCGAACGGAATGAATCGACGAGAACCAGCCCCGGCCCATTCTGCTCGACTTCGACGACGATGCGCTTGAGCACCCGGTCGAGATCGCCTGCGGCCATGTCCTCGGCAAGATTGATGAAACGGACCGAACGATTGAGTTTGTGCAGATCGAAGAAATCGAACTGCTGCTGGTAGCGCAACATTTTCAACGGCGGCTCGCCCAGCACCGTGAAGTAGAGCGCTGGCTGGTCGGGCGTGGCCCAAGCGAACATGATCTGATGCGCCAACGTGGTCTTGCCGCTGCCCGGCGGCCCGACGATGAGATTGAACGAGAACTCCGGCAGACCGCCGCCCAATATTTCATCCAGCCCTTTGACGCCCGTTTTCTGCCGGCGCAGTGTTGGCTTTGTCGTGATCATCAAGTCCAGCTGTCCTTCGAAGTCTTCGTGCTGGAAGATTTGTGCCAGGTCGATTGCAGTAACCGGCCAGCCAGCGATTCACCAATCAATTTGCCCAGCAGATCGCCGAATGCCTGCAGGATTTCGTCGTTGGCCGCGGTAGCCTCTTCCGGCGGCTGGGTCGACAGAGCAGTCGCAAGTGCGGCGAGCCAGTCATCGGGCATCTCGCCACCTTGCGTCGCGCGCAACCATGGGTAGCGCTCTCGGCTCAGGTCGATCGTCCTTCGAAACAGTGCGGCGACGCCGTTCTTGCCGATGATCGGAGACAATGCGACATCGATCGTGCGCCACGCCGACACGTATTGGTCGGCAACGTCGTTGATCGTTTTGGCATTCATCGTCGATCGTTCGGTGCTCGCCTCCAGTACTCTGGGTCTCATCGACGCTCCCTGTCCCTGGCAGACGCGGCAACCGGCCAGAGCGCTGGAACCGGGCGTCCGCTACCAGCAGCACGAAGTATCTTCGCGCTGCCACTCAAGCCAGGCAGTCGTTCTTGCGTGTCAGATGCCATCCAGATTTTCCGCACAGCCCGGCAACAGCCTTGAGCTGCAGCTGAAGCGTCTGCAGAGGATGTCGCCCCGGTAGCAGCCGGTCGGTGCGGTAGAGCACATAGCGGATAGCGCTGGAAGCGGCTGTCAGTGCGCGGTGGCGTGCTTGAGGCGCCCCTTACCCGCGCTCAGCTGCCCTCATCGCGCCTGCTGAAAGAAATCCCGGATTTCGTTCGCGGCGTGGATATCGCGATTGGAATGGCCGAGGGGCGCATCACGACATCGCCGCCGTCCCACAGGTTGAACGCGTCTGCGGTGCCGTTCACAAGCGGCATCGATACGGACTCACGCTTCGGCAGCATTCCCATGCTCGTGGCGGCGGCACGCTGGCGACGACCACAGCGCGCTCGAAGTCCGGCGTTTCCAGCGCAAGCCGTATCGTCATGCCGCCGCCGTTGGATACGCCGGTCACATGCGCACGTGTGCGGTCGAGAGCGTGCTCGGCGACAAAGCAGCCGACGATCGCATGCAGGAAGCCCACGTCGTCGACGTTCTCGCGCTACGCCGCGAGCGACACCTGTTGCTTGATGTCGTTCGAGTGGCCGTCGTATCCCTGCGGATAGACCTCGATGAAGCCGTGCGTTTCGGCAAACAAATCGAAGCCGAAGCCGAGGACGGGCCGTGCGATTCGGGAAAGCCTCCCATTGATGCATGCAGCGGGATCACAAGCGCGGGGTGCGCCTGCGGCCTCGACGGCGCATACGCGATCCACGTTCGTGTGCGAGCGCCTGCTCGAGTGTGGCTTGCCGAACACGAGCGACGCCCTGCGCCGATCGTCGGCGCCTCGCGCTGTCAATCGAATGCAGCGTTCGCTGCGTCGATCGAAGCGCTTGCGTTCGCAAGCTATCCCGCGACTACGCCTTCTAGGGCCGATGCATTCATTCCCGACTGCTGTCCACGCAGCGTTCGAGATCAAAGATCGCATATAGCAGCGCGGCATCCTGTGGCTTTATCGTCGTGACAGGCGTCGTGCAGCCGCCGGACGGAAATGCCGAGCTCGGCTGGGAAGAGTCACCCAAGGCCGGGTGCATGTCGCTGAAGATCAGGCGACCTTTCTGTGCCGAAGGCGTCGCCTCGACCGGCAGTGTCGAGGAGAAGAGCTGCACGCTCGCAACGCCATCCACGTTGTCGTTGTAGAGGCGCCTGCGCGCGATGTCTTCGTCGATCGAAATCAGGGTGTGCTTGGGTTGCTCCACGATGATCACACCCGGCGTCGCGGTTGCATTCGCTGCGGTCAGCCACGCGGAAAGGACCGCGCCTTGCGGATGACTGGTATCGACCGTCGCGGTGATGGGGTTGGCCGGCGACGGCAACCCGTTGTTCCAGGTAGCCAGATTCACCCATGACGCCGCATTGGCCTGCAACCAGTAGTTCTGCCAGTGGCCCATGTAGACGCGTCCTCCCGCGTCGGCGTAATCCTTCATCGCCTGCAGGGCGGTGGCTGGCTTGCTTGTCGAAAGCGGCGAGCCCTCGCACGCCAGCAATACATCGTCATGCGCGGACAACATCGCCTCGCTCCCCCAGAGGCCGGTCGTGGCCGGGCCGAACGCGGCGCCGCCGTGCGCCGAGTCGAAATGGCTCGTACCATTGGAGTTGTACAGCTGGATCGACGCGGCACTTCCGCCGACACCGAACTCGCTGTCCACGACGCCTGTCTTGCGCATCACGCATTCGAGTGAATCGGCGCTGCCCGTTGCAATGGCGATACGTGGAATATCGCCGTCCTCGAGCGAGCGTGGCAATCGTGTTTGGGTGGCAGCGAGCGCCGTGTTCGTACAGGCCGGAAATGAAGGGACGGGGATCTGGCGCCGCCACTTGCCGGCTTGGATGACGGCGGTGAAGTTCACCCCCGCCGGCACGTTGCTGAGCGTAAATGTGCCATTTGCAGCGCTCACCGTCATCGCGATCGGATTGCCGGATGACACTTCATCGCAGCGTGCATGCACTGGCGGTGCCGGCACCGGCGCAAGTGTCTCGTTGGGCACGTAGACGCGGACGTTGGGCAGGGGCAACGTCCCGTTGGGCATGTAGACGGTACCGCTGATCGAAGTCGTGCCTCCGCCTGGGCAAGCCACCTGCGCGCATTGCACGCCCGTGCACGGCTCGAAACCGTTGATGAAGATCGTGTCAGGAAAAACCGCGGCGAACGCGAGCGCGGGGGCAACCACGGGAACCATTGCAATCGTTACCCTGAAAACCACGGCGCATAGCGTGGAAACGTACATGGCTATTCCCATTTTCGCCACGCGATCGGAAGTCAGACATGCATCGGTATCGCGTGTACGTTGCGAGGCATGGATTCGTCGATCATGCGCCAGGGTTGGAGGGCCCGCAATGTCGACGCATGTAAATTTCTGCTCTAGTGGTGATGATCTGCGTCTTCGTCATCCTGCGAAGCACTCGAGCCTGTCCCCATGCCTGAACCACCTCCACCTCCACCTCCGCCGCCACCTTTGCCTCCGCCTTGTTTCGCATCATCCCGCGCCGCGCCATCACCCTTGCCACGCGCAGTGGAAGGTCGAGCGGGGCCCTGCTTCGGAATCGACAGGTTCGTGGGTACGGCGTCCAGTTCGAGCACTTTGCGGATGAAATCGCGCAGCGAAATGACAAGCTCGTGGGTGTGCGTCGTACGACCTGCAGCGAGCTCCGTCGCGGCATTGGCGGCGAGCCGCACCTGCTCTTCCGTGCCGAGAAGAATGATGTCGGACAGCGCTGCCTCGACGGCGTCGCGTGTGCGACGCGAGCGATCGACGCTCGGCCACGCCTCATCCGGCGGCTGGTCGCTGGTCGCGCTTTTCGCGTCGATGGTTTGCGCAGGCGCGGGATCGATCGCGTGTTCGCTCATGCGACGCAGATCGCGCAAGTGCGTTGGATCGACCGCAAGGTTGCCGGTGAACGATCCACCGAGCGTCTTGTAGGCCGCGATGAGCGTGCGCAGGCGTTCGTTGATCTGGCGGTTCTCGCGTTCGCGACGCTGCTGGATCGTCTGCGTCGCGAGTAGTCGCAAGCCGACGCCGATCAGTGTAATCACGGAAAGGCCGAGCAGCGTCGAAAGCAAGGCCTGCCAGGAACTGAAATCCAGATTGCGCATGCGAAGTCTCCGGGCTTGGACTAGCGATCGGTTGCGGGACACACGCCTACGCCACGATTCACGCTGCGTAGCTCATTACCCTCCTGCTGCAAATTCACGACGCACCAATCGGCAGGGAAATCCGATTCCACCGGTGGGCATCACCTTCGCCGGGGGAGAAAGGAAAAGTCTTCGTTCGATCCCGATCAACTCATTTTGCGAGCTTCGCATGCAACGCCTTGGGCGCCTGCACGGCCCATGCGCCGGTCAACAATGCGCGCAGTTCCGCGACACGAATCTCCTTCAGGCGGATCAGCACCGCCGGATATCCGTCGTAGTGCGGCTCCGTGAAAAACGTGCGCTCGTCCGCCATCAACAGCGCTTCCTTCGCATCGAGATCCGCGACGCGCACGGCGAGTACCTCGGGACAGGGTGCACGTGGTTTGCGCGGCGCCGCACGTTCCATCCAGACCCATGCGAATCCCTTGTACTTCGTGCCACTGAGTACCGAGAACGCGAAATGGTTCTCTTCCTCGCGCGTGTGCGGAAGCGAGAGCGCGATGCGGCGCACGTGCGATTGCGTAGCCATCGCGGCAGGATAAGTGAAGCGACTGAGAGCGGCCAGCCCGTCGACGCTGGGCTCGGGCGCGCTTCGTACGCGACTCGCGCTCTCAGCCAACCGACACCGTTACTTGCGCATCGCACCCGCGACCAACAGTCCGAGGCCGACGAGTACGCCCGCGCCACCGGCCCATTGCGGAACCGTCTTGTCCTGTTTCACCGATGCCGAAAGGCCACCGATCTTCACTACTTCCTTGTCCTGCGTGAAGTTCAGGTTGCCGGTGAAAGCGGCGGCGCCGACGGCGATGAAGATGATGCCCGCAATGATGAATCCGATGCGCATGAGATGCTCCCCTGATTGGTCGAGCTCACCGCAACTCCGCGGTGGCGCCCGAATCATAATGCGGCTTGCCCGACCGGGAGATAAACGAGCGCGATGGAGGCGTCATCCCTTTGGTGCGCAGCCACGTGAGGCCGTACGGGCCGGGATGTACGCTTCGATTGGCCATCGCGCTCATGCATCGAAGGATCATCATGACGAAAGACGAAAAAGCCGCCGCCATTGGCGTCGCAATCGCGGAGCATCAGGAAAATGTCGAGGCGGTCCGCAAGGCGAATATCGGCGACGCCTATGTGCTCGATGT
>JBDSBK010000422.1:0-10789 GCA_039921645.1 Dokdonella sp. | reverse complement strand
CTCGCGCAAGCGTCGACGACCTTGTGCATCGAAAGCACGGCAGCGTTGATACAGGCGTTCAACGATATGGATGGCAGCCGCACCGACGACACCACGCTGAAACTGCACACGGGCACCTTCGCGCTGGGCAGCGATCTTCACCTGGACTACCGCGGCAACGGCGGCGATCCGCAAGGCAATTACGGTCGCCTCGTCATCAGCGGCGGCTACAACGACGGCTGCACCAGCCAATCGGGCGCGCTCGGCGCGACCACGATCAACGGCAGCGGAGGACAGCGCACCATCGACATCGAGACCGTCAGCAACGCGCTCTCCCTCGATCACTTGAGCAGCAACGACATCGACTGGGCATTCTCCGACTGGATCTGCTACCAGGCGCAGGAGCGTCCGTTGAACATCAGTTCGGTACGCTTCCTCGATACGCGCGTGACGTTCAGCTACATGGGTTGCTACGACATCCTCGTGCAGAATTCGTTGTTCACGTCGCGCGCCGATGCGCCAAACGACGCCGCCATCGGCTACGTCCACAACTTCGGGACCGATACGCACCCACCCTTCTTCACCATGAGCACGAGCACCGTGCGCGGTGGCAGCCTCGACCTGCAGTTCCTGCCATTCGACGACAGCCAGCATCCCGATCCCGCCAGCGTTCAGCTGACCAGCAACGTGTTCGAGAACGATGGCACCGAAGTTGTCATCAACGGCGGCAATCTCTACGCGAGCCACAACCGCTACGACAGCCTCACGCTCTCGCGTGGCGTGCTGGCTACCGATCTCGACAACATCAGCGCAACGCCGCTGCTGCAATCGAGCGGCGTGCCGCAGAACGGTTCGCCGGTCGTCAACGCCGGTACGCGCTTCGTGCCGGGCGGCTTGACGCTCAAGGATCTCGCCAACAATCCGCGCCTGGTCGGCGACGATCCGGACATGGGCGCATTCGAAACCTCGGTCGACAATTCGTTCTATCTCGACGTCACCAACACCAACGTATCGGGAACGGGAAGTCTCGCGCAGGCGGTCGCGAGCGCGAACGGAACGAACGGGCGGCAGGTGATCCGCTTCAATATCCCGGGTACCTGCCCGCGCACGATCGTGCTGGATCACACACTGACGCTGACCGACGACACCGACATCCTCGGCGACACGCAGCCCGGTGCGCAAGCCAACACATGGCCGATCGGCTACAACGGCGCGCCGTGCGTGATCCTCAAGGCAGGCGCCGGTGTCACCGATGGCCTGGTGTTCGATTCGAGCGAATCGACGGACGACCTCAAGCTCGATCTGATCGCGTTCTCGGGCTTCGGCAGCGAGGCGCTGAAGCTGCGCTCGGGGCGGGGACATCTGATCACCGGCAATCAATTCGGCGGAACGATCGGCGCGACCCCATTGCTCGATGTCGGCATCGCGATTGTCATCGAACAGTCGGCAGGCGACACCCAGATCGGCGGTCCGGACGCCGCGCAGGCAAACCTGATCGGCAATGCGAACGTCGGCATCCTGCTCAACGGCAGCGGCGACAACGACATCATCGGCAATGCGATCGGCGAAACCTACCAGGATTCCCTGCCAAACGGCATTGGCGTGTTGATCGGCAGCGACCATAACCGTATCGAGGACAACTGGATCGCCAACAGCACCTCGCTCGGCGTTTTGTTCAGCACCGCCAGCGCGAACTACAACACTTTCCGCGACAACCTCGTGTCGCAATCGGATTCTTCCGGCGTCGTCATCAATGACGGGGCGCATCACAACCGGATCGGGCCGGACAACTATTTCGGCAGCAATGGCGGCGACGGCGTCCGCGTCGTGTCCGGATCTCACAGCGATCTCAGTGGAAACAATTTCAGCAACAACGACGGCCTGGCCATCGATCTCGGTGGTGACGGCGTCGACACGAATGACGTCGACCCCATCGTCGATGGCAACACCACGGCAAACCGTCACCAGAACTACCCTGAACTGACGCGTGCAATACCTGTGCCCGGATTGGCCTTCTTCAACCTCGAAGGTTCGCTCTCATCGACCGTTGGCAACTACCGCATGGACATCTATCGCAACACCACCTGCGACGCCTCCGGGCACGGCGAAGGCGCATCGCTGCTCGGCAGCACCTCGATCGCGCTCGATTGCACGATCCTGCCGGCGAACAATCAATGCCGAAGGACATTCGACATTTTCGTCGCGGGCACGGTCACGCCCGGCAGCTTCATCACCACGACTGTGACCAGCCCCGGCAACCACACCTCGGAGTTCTCGGCGTGTCGCGTGGTCACCACCAGCGACACCATCTTTGCGGATGGGTTTGATTGAGTGCGCCGCGGCTGTAGCCGCGTCCAGGATCGGGCGCCTCGAAATTTGGCGTGTCTTTGTGGAAGCGGCTCCAGCCGCGATGCCTTGCTGCCCGCTGCAAGGCAGGAAAAAACATCGCGGGTCGCGAATGCGCCCTTGATCCATCCGGAGCGGCCATCAGCATCGTCAGTCGAAACCATGGCGGAACAGCAGATCCGAATCCGACAGGCATAACAAGGAATTCGAGAACCCCTTGTGGCCGTGTCGGAAGATGCGGGGGAGCTGTGTCTTCCAACGACCTGACAAACCTGGACGGCCGATATCAGTCGAAGCCGTTGGCGAAGATCGGATCCTTGTCCCGCTCGAACGCGCCGATGTCGCAGTGCGTGCCCGATGGACGCGCGAAGCCGCGTTGATCGGTGCCCGAGCACGCCGCGTCATTCACGGTGACCGCGTCAATCGCAGGACTGCCGCTCTGCAGGGCTTGCGTCCGCGTCAGACCGCCGTTGTCGGCCAGCGGAAGCAGCAGCGGATCAATGTTGCGGTCGTTGAGGGGCGCCGACGCCGGCACGCACGCGCCGCTCTGGGCGATGTTGTCGCCGAGCGACACGACGGTTCCCTGGTTAAGGCAGGCTTCCGAGATGATCGTTCGGCTGATCTGGATGTAGTTGTAGTTGGCGATCGCGTCGGCGCCGTTCGTCGCGTGGTTGTCGCTGAAGGTGCTGTTCGTCAGCGTCAACGGGCCGACGACGCTGATGGCACCGCCCGCATCCGCAGAATTGCCGCTGAAGGTACTGTTGTCGATGGTCATCGCGCCGTAGCGCGTCAAGATGGCGCCACCGACTCCGGCGGACAGGCCGCCTGCCTGGTTGGCCGTGAAAGTGCTTCCGCTGATGCTCGCGGCGCTATCGCTCCAGATCGCACCGCCGGCGAGACCCGTATTGTCGGCGAACGTACTGTTTTCGACCGTCAACGGGCCCTTGCTGAAAATCGCGCCGCCGCCATTCGGGTCGGTGGCTTTGTTGCGCGTGAACGCGCTCTGGCCGACCACCAGTGTGCCCTCGTTGTAGATCGCGCCGCCCTGGTTGCCGTTTCTGTTGTCGGTGAAAGTGCAGTATCGCACCGTGGTCGCGCCGAGGTTGAACAGAGCGCCATCGGTCATGATTTCTATCGCCAAACCACTGATCGCCAGCGTTGTGCCGGTCATGACCTTTATGGCAGTTCTGTCTTCTCCTGCCATCAAGGTTCCACTCAGCTCGAGGCTGTCAGAGCCGGGTCCGATGATGGTCAGATTCTTTTGCAGCACGAACCCGGACCGGAGTGCGATGACGGCGGGCAAGGGCACGTCGAACTCGATCGTGTCGCCGGCTACTGCGTCGTTGATGGCCTGCCGCAACGAGCCTGCGCCAGAATCCGAGGTGCTGGTGACCGTGATCGTTGTCGCCCATGAAGCACTCGCCAGACCGAATAGCAGCAAGCCAATCGCAAGCCTGCAAGGGATGTTGTTGATGCGTGCCATCTTGTCGGTTCCTTGGTGCATGTGTGTGAAGGGCCGGCGGCGCCACGCGTCGCGTGTTGGCAGTCGCTTGCGATGGGGTCGTCGCAATACGGAACGACTCGGTATCGGGTGTGCCGGTCTGTTCAAACGACCAAGGGTGCGCCGATCTGCCATTTGATTGCGCCCGATCGGTGGCAAAACGCCGACCATCCGGTTACCGTGCACGCTCTTGCGCGCGGGCATTTTTATGCGGCAAATCGTCGATACCGACAGCCTGGATGGGCTGGTCGACCAGCTGTACCTGCAGTTGCGGGTACTGGCGCGCAGCGAGCGCCGTCGCAGCAGTACGCCCGATACCCTGCGCACCACTGCGCTGGTGAACGAGCTGTACCTGAAACTCGCCGATGCGGAGCGCCTGCGTTTCGGCGAGGCGAAGCAGTTCTTCTCGTACGCAGCACAGGCGATGCGGCACATCCTGCTCGACCGGGCCAAGTTGCAGATGCGCCTGAAACGCGGCGATGCGCGGCTGCGCGTGCCGCTGACCAATCCCGACGTCGAGGCGATCGCGGTCGATCCAACGCAAGCACTGGAACTGGATGGCGCGCTCGACCAGCTGCAGGTGCGCGATGCGCGTGCTGCTGAAGTGGTGAACCTGCACTACTTCGCCGGCCTCGGCCTGGACCAGGTCGCCGAGTTGCTCGACATCGCACCGCGAACGGCGGCACGCGACTGGCGCTTCGCTTCGGCGTTCCTCAAATCACGTCTGACGTGAACCCTTCGTCGCCCAACCTGCGCGAATGCTTCGACGAGCTCATCGAATTGGCGCCCGCACAGCGCGAACACTGGTTGGCACTCAATGCACCCGATCCAGCGCTGCGCGAAGAACTGCTCGCCATGCTCGCTGCCGACGTCGGCGATTCACCGCTGCTCGCCACCTCGGCTGCTGAACTGATCCAGCGCTACACGCCACGCGACGACGGCGGCGCCGGTCTGATCGGAAGCGACATCGGCCCTTACCGACTGATCGAAGTGCTCGGACAAGGCGGCACGTCCGTGGTGTTCCGCGCGCAACGTGCGAGCGGCGCGGGCACGCAGACGGTCGCGCTGAAGTTGTTGCGCACGGGATTGTTCTCGGCCGACAGCCAGCGTCGGTTCCGCCGCGAACAAGGCGTGTTGGCGCAACTGTCGCATCCGCACATCGCAAGCCTCATCGATGGCGGCATCACCGACGCCGGCATTCCGTACATCGCGATGGAGTTCGTCGACGGATTGCCGATCACCGAATTCGCGAGTGCCCATTCGCTGGACCTTCGTGCGCGGCTGGCACTGCTGGCAAAGACCTGTCGCGCAATCGACAGCGCGCATCGCGCACTCGTGGTGCATCGCGACCTGAAGCCATCGAATGTGCTGGTCAACGCCGACGGCGAGATCAAGGTGCTGGACTTCGGCATCGCGCGTCTGCTCGACGATGGGGATCTGCATGCGACGCAGACCCATGCGATCTCGCTCACGCCCGGCTACGCGGCTCCCGAACAATATCGCCCTGGCCCGGTGACGACCGCAACGGACATTTTCGCGCTCGGCATCCTGATGGGCGAGTTGCTGACCGGCCGATTGCTGCAGAGTGGACACACGCGTTCCGATCTTTCGCGCGCATGCGCCGACATGACCGAAGCGGCACCCGCCGGTCTCCCGCCAAAACCAGCGCTGGTGCGTGCGTTGCGCGGAGACCTCGATGCGATCTACAACACCGCGCACGCCCTGGATCCAGGCCGACGCTATCTTTCGGCGGCGCTCCTTGCCGACGATCTCGACCGCTACTCGCGCGATCAGCCGGTCACGGCACGTCCACCGTCGATCGGGTATCGCCTGCGCAAGAGCATCCAGCGCAATCGCGCTGCCGCGATAGCGGCAATGCTCGTGTTCATTGCGATTGCAGCGGGCCTTTCGCTGACGCTGTGGCAGGCGCAAATCGCGCGCGAGCAGGCACAACGGGCAACGGCAGTACGTGACTTCCTGGTAGAACTGTTCGATGCGGCGAAGGCCGGGCAGATGCCGGATCGGCGACTGACGCTTGAGCAACTCGTGCATCGGGCCAGTAGTCGGCTGCAGACCCGCACCGACCTTTCGATCGGCACGCGGGTCGAGTTCCTGCAAACATTGGGCGAAGTCAGCATGGCTGGGAGCGACTACGCCGAGGCGGAGTCGTTGTACGGACAAGCCGCTGAACTGGCGAGCGCGATCCATGCGCCGACCGATGAAATGCGCACTCACATCCAGCTGTTGCGGGCGAATCTGCTGATCCATCAATCGCGCTACGCCGATGCGAGCGCTGCCTACGAAGTGCTGTTGCCGCAGATCCGCGAACGCAACGATGCCGCTCATGTGGAGGCTTTGCAGAACTACGCCAGCGCCCTGATGTATTCGGCGCGCACCGAGCGCGCGCTGGCGATCTCGGAAGAAGCGACACGCAATGCTGCAAGACTCCACGGTGCCGGATCGAGTGGAGATGTACTGGCGCGCCTGGCGCGCGGCAATCTGCTTACCGGGTCCGGGCACTATGCCGATGCCGCACCGCTGCTCGAGTCGGCACTGCGTAGCTGGCGCGACAGCAAGCGCGCGCCGAGCGAGGAATTCCTGCAGGGCCTGACCGACCTTTCGCGCGTGCATCAGGCGCAGGGCCAGAGTGAGGTGGCGGAAACCTTGCTGCGCGAAACGCTCGCCACGGCCGAGCAACTCTACGACGCTCCGCACGACCGGATCGCGCTGGCCTTGCTCAATCTCGGCGACACGTTACGTTTGCAGGAGCGCCTGGACGAGGCCGAGCCCTTGCTCAAGCGCGCGTTGGCGATGATGCAGGCCATTTACGGCGATGGACATTTGCGGGTCGCCAATACAATGGGGTCCCTCGGCAAGCTCGAGCTTCGGCGACGAGATTTGAGTGCTGCGCGCGAACACATTCGCGCGGCGTTGAAATGGTGCGAGCAACCCGACTTGCATGCGACGCGATCCTGCATCGAGCGCTATGCCGACCAGGCCGCGCTGGCCCTCGCCAGTGACGATCTGCAGGAAGCGGACGCGAGCAGCGCTCGCGCGCTGGCGATGGCACAGGCGCTTTTTCATGGCGACCACCACTGGACCGCCCGGCTGTGGCAGTTGCGCGCGGAGCTGGCATTGCGTCGAAACGATGCGCCCTCGGCCTTGGCTCTGTGCGATCAGGCCCGCGACTTGTTGGAACGACTCGGCGAGCAAAACGGATTCACCGCCGAAGGTGTACTCGCCCGACGTGCGAGCGCACTGAATGTGCTGGGTCGTTCGACCGAGGCGCTCGCGGACATCACACAGGCGATTGCGTTGTGGCAGCACCTCGCTCCTGTGGGACGCTTGCATCGGATCGAACTTCTCGACGTGTTGGCATCGGTACAAACGCATCTCGGTGATGGACGCTCCGCCGAGGAAACGGCTCGCAGCGCAGTCGCGCTCGTCACCGACCGCTTCCAGGTCGAGCCTGCGCGACTCGCCCGGATCGAAGCGCTCGCAAGGCCGCGGCGTCCAGTGCCGACACCCTGACGGAAACTGAGGGAGCCCGCGCTCAAGACGTCTGCGCGCGTCGAGAAGCAACGGATTTGAGCGTGACGTGTCCAATTCAAGTGCGAAACGACGTTCCTTGTGTGTGGCCCGCCTTGAGCCGTGGTTTGGGGAACGCGTCATGTCCACATCCATCCGCCACATTGTTGTCCCGCTTGCGGGTTTCCTGCTCATCGGCGCGCAGGCTGCCTTGGCAGACTGTCTTCGTTATGTCGGCGACACGGCAAGCGACAGCCAGTGCACCGACAACGATATCCAGTCGGCGATCAACCACGTGGATTGCCCGAACAGCCTCATCGTCATCACGGACGAGCACACCTACACCGCCCAGCATCTGGACATCAACGGCAAGAGCGTGACCCTGAAGGGCACCAACAACGCCTGCGGCCTGTTCTTCGAACCGCCGCCGCCGACGTCGCCATTCGTCAAGATCAGCGGCGCGGGTCATGCAGGCGACAGCGTGCTGTACATCCACGGCAACAGCGATGTGATCCTGCAATACCTGAGCGTGGAAGACGGCACCAACCTCGGCGGCGATGGAGGCGGTATCCATTTCGACGGGACCGGCTCGCTGGTGCTGGACACGACGACCGTCAAGAACAACGTGGCCGACTATGGCGGTGGCATCAACTTCAGCGGTTCCGGTGGTCCCGCCGTACTCACCCTCGACATCTACAGCCTGATCATCGGCAATTCCGCAGCCGGCTCCGGCGGTGGCATCCGCATCGCCGGTCAAAGTCATCTGCAAGCGATGCGTGACAGCACCCTCATCGCGCTCAATCACGCACCCGACGGCTACGGTGGCGGCATCAACGTCGTCGGTCCTGCGCTAGCGGATATCGGCTCGCCGGGTCTGGGCGTCGGCGTCGTGTACTCGAACGATGCGAAGTACGGCGGCGGCATCGCGATCACCAGCAGCGGAAACGACGATGCCAAAGTCAATTTGTTCACGACGGATGCGTTGCGCCCTGTGCGCATCACGGACAATTCCGCGTCCAGCAGCGGCGGCGCGTTTTATCTCAAAGGCAACGTCGGCACGATCGGATCGTTCACCTTCAGCAAGGCCATCCTGTGTGCGCTCGACTTCCGCATCGACAACAATTCGGCTGCGGAAGGCAGCGCGATCCATGTCGATTACGAGTCGAACCCCACCTTCGCCGATGGCGGCCTGGTCGTCCTCAATAGCTGCGGTGGACTGCCGTCTTCGGCACGGCGCTGCGCCGCAGGCGTGCCCTGCAACACGATCAACGGCAACGTCGCGACGGACGCGCAGGGCAACGCAACCTTGGGCGCAGCCATCCGCGTCGACGATGCTTCCACCTTTACCGGTGACCGATTCGCCATGCAGGGCAACGTCGGCGGATACGCCATTCGGATCGCGGGCGCGGCCAATGACGCTGTCGCGTCAAACTGCTTGTTGACCAACAATCAGCTCAGCCGTCAATTGGTGAACGTCGGCGGCAGCAATCTCGAGATGCGCAACTGCACACTGGCCAACAACACGATTCTTTCCACCGATACGATCCATGCCGAAGGCGGCCTGGAGATTGGCGACAGCATCATCGATCAACCCGGTAATCTGGCGCTCGCCTACAGCGGCACCCCCGCCGGCTTGCACGTCAATTATGTGATGTCGAGCGACATCAGCACGCTGCCAGCCAGCAGCAGCGTCATCGCCGGCGCACCGACCTATGTCGACGGCGCCAACCGCGACTATCACCTGCAGATTTCATCGCTCGGAATCGACTTCGCGCCGACGATCGCTGCCGACGATCACGATCTGGACAATCATGCGCGCGACGTCGATCTGCCGACCGTGATCAACGCGTTCGGCAGACGCGACCTCGGCGCCTACGAGCGGCAACGCGCGTTCGGCTGCACTGTCGGCGATACCGTCTTCTGCTACGGCTTCGAAGATTCCTGACTGTCGCCATACGGTCGCAAGATCGAGATCCGCATCAACCGAAAGTCCGCTGGCCCGGCGCGATCACGTAGTTCAATGAATGCGTGACGAGAGAGGGGCGTCGTGCGCATCACCTGCGCAGTGCGCGCCGCAACATCTACCCCATGTCGATGCGTTCGCTCACCCGCATTTCTGCGGACGGACCCACGACGACGGCGCGCGGTGTGAACGCAGCCAATGGCTCGAAAATATACCTGGGCCGCAATCCGGAATAAGCTTCCACAATCATCCGCGTTGACAGGTTGCCATGGCCCGTCCCCACGTCGAAGTGGCCTCCAGCGACCGCCTTGCAGGCCTCCGGCGCGCAGCGCGGACGATCGTCTGGCTGCTGCTCGTGGCCGCGGTCATCTTTTTCCTGCGAATGACATATCAAAAGTACGGTCACATCGACGCCGGGGTCTACGGCATCTTCTGGCCGCGACGTGGCTGGCTGTGGACGCATCTGGCCGGTGGCGTCGTGACGCTCGCGCTCGGACCTTTTCAGTTCATTGCGCGGCTGCGTGCCGCGTATCCACGAATCCATCGCTGGACCGGCCGGACCTACCTGATGGCCATGTGCGTCGCCAGCGTGGGCGCGGTGGGACTCATCGCCACCACGCCGGGCGGTATCGCATTGCAGGTCGAATTTTCCGCCACCGGCATTGCCTGGCTGTTCACGGCAAGCATGGGTTTCATCGCGATCCGTCGAAAGTTGCCGCAGGTGCATCGGCGATGGATGGTGCGCAACTACATCATCACCCTCGCCTTCGTCACGTTCCGCGCAGTCATCATGATTCCGGGCGTCATGCAGATCGCCGCCCCCAGCGTATTGATCCCAGCATTGCTTTGGTCGAGCTGGCTCGTTCCACTGCTCTTGTATCAGGCGGGTCTGGCGATGATCCATTGGGCCCGCAGATCACGCACCGGTCACCTGGAAACGGCCGGCGCACTGCGCTGACGGACAGCCGCAAAATCGCCAGCAGGTTCGTGCACGATCATTCAACGTGCGCCCGCCGCGATCTATTCGATGCGATTGCCAAGTCAATCGCGTCACGCGGTAATGGGTGACCAGCTCACGACCTCGTTCGCATGCAGCGCGCGTTCGCCGTCGGGCGTGAAGGTCTTCGTCGGAAAATCGAATACCGCCTGCACGCGGTCTTCGTCGCGTTCGAGCTGAATCCACACGCGTTGCTGGTCGTCAGGGAACTCGCTCATTGCACAAATCCTTGCTGGGATGATGAAGGAGCTTGGCAGAAATGACGCGTGTGCAATATGCCGACGCAGGCACTGGGTGCGTATGAAAAAAGGCCATCGGCGTCTGGTTCAGCACCCTTATGTTGCTCGTTTGTCGCATATCGAGCGTACAATTTCGGGGCCGCGCGCGGGAAATGGGGGTTATGCGCCGGCGAAGGCCCATGTCGTCCCTAACCGGAGCGAGAAAGCCGCCATGCGTATTTCCATGCGTCGAAACC
>JBDSBK010000421.1:0-11220 GCA_039921645.1 Dokdonella sp. | reverse complement strand
CGATCAGCATGATCAGGCCGACTGCGCCGTAAAGATCGAGATCCTTGCCGAACACCATCAGGGTCAGCAGTGCGCCGAACACGGCCGTGGGCAGCCCGGACAAGATCGTCAGCGGATGGATGAAACTTTCGTAGAGGATGCCAAGGACGAGGTAGATCACGAAAATCGCGAGCGCGAGCAGGACACCCATGCCGGAGACGGATTCCTGGAACGACTGCGCGGTGCCCTGGAAAGAGGACGTTATCGTATCCGGCAGCTTGAGCGCTGCGACCGCCTTGTCGACGCCGGCAACGGCATCGCTCAGCGACATGCCGGGCGCGAGGTTGAATGAGACGGTCACTGCCGGCACCTGCCCGAGATGGTTGATCGTCGCAGGCCCGACCGAATTGCCGGTCCTGGTGACCGCCGACAACGGCACAAGTCGCGACGATGGCGTCGCTGTCGCATCTCCCGCCGAAGCGTTCGAGGGCAAGGTCGGCGTGATGTAGATCGACGACAGCACCGACACGTCGGACTGACGCTTCGGATCGACCTGCATCATCACCCAGAACTGATCCGACTGCGTATAGATCGTCGACACCTGTGCCGGCCCGAATGCCTGGTACAGCGCGTTCTCGATCGCATCGGGGGTGACGCCGTAAGCGGCCGCCGCATTGCGGTCGATGCTGACATCGAGCTGCGGGTTCGCGATCAGCATGTCGCTCGTCACATCCTGGAAACCCGCGACTTTCGAGAGCGCCGCGACCAGCTTCGGCGTCCACTCGAACAGCTGTTTTGTTTCGGTGCCCTGCAGCACGAACTGATAGGTGCTGTTTGTCAGCTTGCCGCCGATGCGGATCAAGGGCAGGTTCTGCGGAAACGCCTGCAAGCCGACGATGTGCTGCAATTTGGGGCGCAGTTCCTGCACGACCTCGTCGGCAGTGTGGCGTTGCGACGGCGGCTTCAGATTCACGATCATGCGGCCGAGGTTGAGCGTGGCGCTGCTGCCCCCCGCACCGACGAAGGCCATCACATTGTCGACGTTCGGATCCTTGCGGATGATGTCAACCGCTTCGCGCTGCTTCGCCATCATCGCGTCGAAACCGATGTCCTGCGCCGCCTGGGTGAACACGAACAACTGGCCGGTATCGTCGTTGGGCAGGAAGCCCTTCGGTACGCGTATCGCAAGCACCACGGTGCCGATGATCAGGCCGAAAAACACCAGCAAGACCACGAAGCGATGGCGCACACTCGTTTCGAGCGTGCGTCGATAGAAATCCTGCACCGCATCGAATGCCCGTTCGCTGGCCTCATAGATGCGTCCATGCGTTCCGCCGTGCAGCGGCTTCAGCATGCGGCTGCACAGCATCGGCGTGAGACTCAGGGAAACCAGTCCGGATACCAGTACCGCTGCCACGATAGTGACCGCAAATTCGTTGAGCAGGCGACCGATGATGCCGCCCATGAACACGACCGGGATGAACACCGCTGCGAGCGACAGCGTCATCGACACGATCGTGAAACCAATCTCCTTCGCACCGTCCAAGGTAGCCGTGAGCCGATCCTTGCCCATCTCCAGATGGCGAGAGATGTTTTCGAGCATCACGATCGCGTCGTCGACGACGAACCCGACCGACAGCGTCAACGCCATCAGGGAAAGATTGTCGATGCTGAATCCGAGTGCGTACATCACGGCGAATGTGCCGACGATGGACATCGGCAATGCCAACGACGGAATCACGGTCGCGGACACGTTGCGCAGGAAGACGAAGATCACCAGCACGACCAGAGCAAGCGCAAGCAGCAGACTGAACTTCACGTCCGAAACCGATTCGCGAATACTCTGCGAACGGTCGTAGATCACATTCAGATCGGCGCCGGCCGGCAGCGTGCGCTCGAACGCCGGCAGCATTTTCTTGATGTCTTCGACGACCTCGATGGTGTTGGTGCCTGGCTGCTTCTGGATCGCGAGCACCACGCCATGTTCGCCATTGATGAACGCGCCGCCCTTGTCGTTCTGCACGCCGTCGTAGACGTTGGCGATGTCCTTGAGGCGCACCGGCGCGCCGTTCTGATAGCTGACGATGAGTTCGCCGAAGGCCGCCGCATTCTTGAGCTGGCCGTCGACCATCACGTTGTAGACGCGATTCGGGCCGTACAGCGTGCCGGTCGGCAGATTCACGTTGCCGCTGCCGACCGCGCTCGCGACCGTATCGATGCCGAGTCCGCGCCCCGACAGCGCATCGGGATCCAGATCGATGCGCACCGCATATTTCTGCGAGCCGTAGACATTCACCTGGGCGACGCCATTGACCGTCGAGATCCGCTGCGCCAACGTGTTTTCCGCGAACTCGTCGAGTGTCGACAGGCGCAAGGTCTTCGACGTGAAAGCAATGAAGAAGATCGGCGAATCGGCTGGATTCACCTTCTTGAAAGTCGGCGGCGTCGTCATCTGCGTCGGCAACTGACGCAGCGCCGCGGAAATTGCGGCCTGCACGTCCTGCGCGGCGGCGTCGATGTTGCGATTGAGGGAAAACTGCAACGTGATCGACGTGCTGCCGAGCGAGCTCGACGACGTCATCGAATCGACCGCCGGTATTGTCGAGAACTGCTTTTCGAGCGGCGTCGCGACCGCCGAAGCCATCGTCTCCGGCGATGCGCCAGGCAACGAGGCGGACACGGATATGGTCGGGAAATCGACGTTCGGCAACGCCGCGACGGGCAGTTGCCGATAGCCGGCAATGCCGAACACGAGCACGCCGACCATGACCAGGATGGTCATCACCGGCCTGCGTACGAAGGTCTCCGAAATGTTCACGGCGTGGCTTCGCTGACTTTCAGCGCCGTGCCGTTCTCGATACGCGACTGGCCGTCGATGACGACAGTCTCGCCGGCGGCAAGGCCTTTGGAAACGACCGCGACGCCATCGACGGTGCGTGCGATTTCGACCTTGCGTTGCTCCGCATGATCGGCCGATGCAACGAAGACATAAGTACCGTCCGGACCATTCTGCACGGCACGGTCAGGCACGACGATCGCGTTCGCATCGTTGCCGAGCGTCAGGCGCACGCTGATCAGCTGGCCCGGCCACAGCAGATGCTCCTTGTTGGTGAACTCGCCGCGCAACTTGATCGTGCCGGTCGCGCTGTCGACCGCATTGTCGATGAAGGCAACCTTGCCCAAGACGGGCTGCGCGATGCCTCCAATGCTCGCGCTGACCGCAAGCGGCGATGCCTGCTGCGCCGCGAGTACGCGGCCGAGCAAGGATCCGGGCAAGGCGAAGTTGATATAGATCGGTTCAATCTGGTTGATCACGACCAGCGCGTTGGTGTCGTTCGCCTTCACAAGGTTGCCCGGCTGCACCAGGATGCGTCCGAGTTTTCCGGCGAGCGGCGAGCGTATGTCGGTAAAACCCAGCGTCAACTTCGCCGATGCCACGTTCGCCTGGCTGACCTTCACGCTTGCCGCCGCGGCAGCGAGGTTGGTCTTGTACTGCTCCATCTGGTCGGCGGAAATGTAGTGCTTGTCGGCAACAGGCTGGTAACGCTGGACCTGCGAGCGCGCCTGCACCAGTGCTGCCTGGTCCTTCGCGAGCGCGGCCTCGGATTCGTGCAGCGACGATTCGGCTGGACGCGGATCGATACGGAACAGAGCCTGCCCCACCGTCACTTCGTCACCGTCCTTGACGAAGGCGCGATCGAGCTGGCCATCGACGAGCGACTTCACCGCGACGCTGTTGATCGCCTCGACCGTACCGACCGCACTTGCGATGATCGGCATGTCGCGGTTGGTCACTTTTGCGACAGTGACCGGCGCGGGAGGTGGCGGTGCAGGTGCATGCCCGCGCGAACATGCAGCCAGCGCGAACGCTGACCACACCGCGACGTGGAACACGCCCTGGCGCGACCTTTCAAGTCCTCTCATTCGCCCGCTACTCCATCGATTCCGGCAATGGGCTATTCTGACCGATCGCCGCGAAGTGCATTCGCCGGCACACGGTAAAGCGAAGGTAAAGAACGCCCATGACTTTCGGCGCAGCAGACGATAAGCCCGCGCAGCGCGAAATTCATGCCACGGTCAGCGTACGAGGGGGGCGTTCGGCGCGGTTTGAACCGCTCGATTCGCGTCTCGCACGCAACGGACTGCTGCTCATGCTCGTGGTACTCATGCTTGCGCGCGTTCCTTACGCAGCAGCAAGCATGGATCTCGCACGCGATGTGTTCATCGCTCTTCGCGTGCTGCATGGCGAGGCATTTCCGCTGACAGGCCCCATTTTTGGCGGCGTATTTCATCTCGGCCCCGTTTGGGACTACTTGCTCGCACTGCTTCTGGCTCTGTGTGGCAGTCGTTGGCAAGGCGTGATCGCGATGCTCGGTGTACTGATCGCCGCGCAGATTCCGCTGGCGTATCTCGCTGGAAAAGCGCTCGATGGGCGGCGAACCGGCGTGCTCTGGGCATGTCTGTTGAGCCTGCCTTCGTGGGATACCTTCCAGTTCCTGCTGCCTTCGCATCCCAGCCTCGTCGCTCCGTTGGCGCTCGCATTCCTGGTGTGCGCGATCCGTCAATGGCGACAGCCGCGGACGCGCTATCTGCTGGGAATGGCGTTCACCTTCATTCTTGCGCTGCATGCACATCCTTCCAGCATTGCTTTGACCTGGCTCGGTCTTCCGGTGCTCGTTCGAACGTGGCACAGCGGTTCGCTGCGCACGCGTGATGTCGTGCTCGCGCTGCTCATCATCGTCCTGCCGATCGTTCCGTTTCTGGTCTGGGACGGGATGCACGGATTCATCGATACCGGTGCGGCAGGTCGCTACACCGCCGCGCTCTCGCCCATGCACACGCTGGCCAATACGTGGCCGCTGTTGCGTGCGGTCGTACTGGATGGGACCTTCCACTGGCTCACGCCGATATTCGGATGGAATCGGCATTGGGTGATTCTCGTCGCACTCGCGTTCTCCGTCGGCGGCGTGCTCGTCGCGTCCGGTTACGCGCAGCGGGTACGCGTTCCGCAACAGCGTTGGCTGCTCGTTTCCGGCTTCGCTCTAACGATTATTGTTGCGCTCGTCACCGCCGCGCTGCGCGACATCACGCCGTTCTACATGGCGACCCCGCTGCATGTCGTCGTCTGCGGCGCATTGGCGCTCGGCCTGTCGGGGCTTGGCGAGACGTCACTCGCAGCCATCGGGCGCATGGCCGTGATCGTGGCCACCGTGGTCATTGGCATTGCCGTCGATGTCGGCACGGCGCGGTTGCAGACACGCGGCGCGTTTCCGTTCGGATGGTGGCCCCTTGCCGACATCAAGCACGAAGCCACACCGACCATACCGAGTCTGTTGATGCCGGCCTATGCGATGGCCGCGAGCGGTCGCTTTCTCTGCAGCGAAAGCGCGCCTTCGGTCCATGGCAGCTACGCCAATCACCTCTTGCTGAACTACGCGATCGAAATGCGCCTCCGTTGCGGGCGCGCAGATGTCGAACTCGGTGGTAACGACCCGCAGCGTCGGCATTGGCTCGGCCTCACACGCGCGATGTTTGCGCGACTCGATGCCGATCCGGTCGAGCGGCTCGGACCACTGGGACTGGTACGCGCTCGCGTGATCCCGTTCGGTCGTGCAATGAAGCCTGCACCGGAACCGCGCTATCCCGCCTATCTTGCCGCTGCAGGACCCCAACAAGAACGCCATGTGTCGGTTCCGCTTGTGGCGGGGGAATTCCTCGTCGTCAGTGATACCGCTTTCCTGCTCGATACGGGCTACACGATCCAGGCGACCCTCGACGGACGCGCACTGGAACCGAAGGCGACTGACAGCGTCTCCAGGGTCTACGTCTGCGACGGCTGCATCCCCGGCGTCGCGAAACGTGTGGAGCTGACGTTGCACAGCGCCAATCCGGACGACCTCGATATCGTCGTGTTCGACGCCCACGAGTCCGGATGACTCCAACCCGCCGACGGTCACCCGATCACGGCGCTTGCGATGGCGGAGTCGTCGCTTTTTGAACAACCCGGGCTGGTCACTGCGGTAACATGCGCGACCCACTTGGAAGAGCAAGCGTTCCGCACTCGGCTGATCGGGGGCGCGTCTCCCGCCATCGCCTAGATATCATGCTCACTCACGTTTCCCTTCCCGCTTCGATCAAACAGCGCCGTTACTGGTCGACACCCCACGGCTCCGCGCTCGCGCTTGCGCTGGCCGAGGCCGGACGCACGCACGCGGGCGTCGTCGTCGCGGTCGCGCACGACACGCACGCTGCGCACGCGCTCGAAGCAGAACTCACGGTTTTCGCAGGCGACGATCTCGAAGTGCTGCAGTTCCCGGATTGGGAAACCCTGCCCTACGACTTGTTTTCGCCGCATGCGGATATCGTTTCGCAACGCATCGCAGCTCTCTATCGACTCCCCACACTCGCGCGTGGCGTGCTGGTCGTGCCGATCGCGACCCTGATGCAACGCCTTGCGCCGCGCAGCTACGTCACCGGGTCCGGCCTTGTGCTGGCGCTGAAGCAGAAACTCGATATCGCGAGCGAACGCCGCAGGCTCGAGTCGTCGGGCTACCGCAACGTGCCGCAAGTGCTCGAACCTGGCGACTTCGCCGTGCGCGGCGCGTTGCTCGACATCTTTCCAATGGGAAGTCCCGAACCGTATCGCATCGAGCTGTTCGATGATGAAATCGACTCGATCCGCACCTTCGACCCGGAAACCCAGCGTTCCGACCACAAGGTCGATTCGGTACGCCTGCTGCCCGCGCGCGAATTCCCGCTGACCGACGAATCGGCAAAGGCGTTTCGCAACGCACTGCGCGAACGCTTCCCGATCGACCCGCGCCGCTGTCCCTTGTATCAGGACATCAAGGAAGGCATGACGCCGGCCGGTATCGAATACTACCTGCCGATGTTTTTCGACAAGACCGAAACCCTGTTCGACTATCTGTCGAAGGATGCGCTGTTCGTGATTGCCGCAGGTGCGCTCGAAGCCGCGGACAGTTTCTGGACGCAGACCAGCGAACGCTACGAGCAGCGCGCGCACGACATCGAGCGGCCGATCCTGCCGCCGGGCGAGCTCTACCTGCCACCGCAGCAATTGCGCGAACGGCTCAACAACGAATTGCGCGTCGACATCGTATTGCCGCGCACCAACGAACATGCAATCGATCTCGGCACGCAACCCGCACCAAGCCTTCCACTCAATCGCAAGGGTGACGAGAGCGGCGACGCGCTGCGCCATTTCCTCGCTGCGTATCCGGGGCGCGTGCTGATCGCATCGGATTCCGCGGGCCGGCGCGAAGGACTGATCGAGCAGCTCGCGAGCGCACGACTGCGCCCGCAGACGTATGCGACGTGGGCGGAGTTTGCCGCAGACACCAATCCCTTCGGCATCACGGTTGCATCGCTCGAACAGGGCTTCGCCCTCAGCAAGCCTGCATTGACCGTGTTGACCGAGCGCGAACTGTTCGGCGAACGAGCGCAGCAGACGCGCCGGAGAAAGCGCGCCTCGCGCGACCCGGAAGCGATCGTGCGCGATCTCGCCGAGCTGCAGATCGGCTCGCCGATCGTGCATGTCGACCACGGCGTCGGTCGCTATCAGGGCCTGCTCAAGCTCGATGTCGGCGGCTCGAACGCGGAATTCCTTTCGATCGAATACGCCAAGGGCGACAAGCTCTACGTGCCGGTCGCGCAACTGCAACTCGTTTCGCGCTACTCGGGCACCGCGCCCGAACTCGCGCCTCTGCATGCGCTCGGTGGCGATGCGTGGGAGCGCGCGAAGAAAAAAGCGGCCGAGAAAGTCCGCGATGTCGCGGCCGAGCTGCTCGCGATCTATGCGCAACGCGAAGCGCGGCAAGGCACGGCGATGCCGGTCGATCGCGAGATGGCCGAACAATTCGCCGCCTCGTTCCCGTTCGAGGAAACTCCGGACCAGAGCACCGCAATCGAAGCCGTCATCAACGACCTCGCGTCGCGCAAGCCGATGGATCGCGTCGTTTGCGGCGACGTCGGTTTCGGCAAGACCGAAGTCGCGCTGCGTGCCGCGTTCGTCGCCGCGACCGCAGGCAAGCAGGTCGCCGTGCTTGCGCCAACCACGCTGCTCGCGCAACAGCACTACCAGAACTTCCGCGATCGCTACGCCGACTGGCCGATCCGCGTCGAAGTGCTTTCGCGCTTCAAGTCGAGCAAGGAAATCACGTCGGCACTGAAGAAACTCGCCGAAGGCCAGATCGACGTGATGATCGGCACGCACAAGCTGCTGCAGGCCGATGTGAAATTCAAGGATCTCGGCCTCGTCATCATCGACGAGGAACAACGTTTCGGCGTGCGCCAGAAGGAAGCGCTGAAGAAACTGCGTGCCGAGGTGGACTTGCTGACGCTGACCGCGACGCCGATTCCGCGCACCCTGAACATGGCGATGGCGGGCTTGCGCGATCTCTCGATCATTGCGACGCCACCGGCGCATCGTCTCGCGGTGAAGACGTTCATAGGACACCACGACCCAGCGCTGATTCGCGAGGCGTTGCAGCGCGAACTTGCGCGAGGTGGTCAGGTGTACTTCGTGCACAACGAAGTCGACACGATCGAGAAGACCGCGCGCGAACTCGGCGAGCTCATGCCGGAGGCGCGCATCCGTTACGCACACGGCCAGATGCCGGACCGCGAACTCGAGATGATCATGCTCGACTTCTACCGGCAGCGCTTCAACGTGCTCGTCGCGACGACGATCATCGAATCGGGTATCGATATCCCAAGCGCGAACACGATCATCATCAATCGCGCCGATCGTTTCGGTCTGGCGCAGCTTCATCAGCTGCGAGGACGTGTCGGACGCTCGCATCACCGCGCGTACGCGTACCTGATCATTCCCGATGGCCGCTCCATCACGGCCGACGCGCAGAAACGCCTCGAAGCGCTGGCGTCGCTGGAGGAGCTTGGCGCCGGCTTCACGCTCGCGACGCACGATCTGGAAATCCGCGGCGCCGGCGAACTGCTCGGCGAAGAACAGAGCGGCCAGATCGAGGAAGTGGGTTTCTCCCTGTACACCGACATGCTCGACCGCGCGGTCCGTGCATTGAAGAGCGGCAAGGTGCCCGACTTCGATCTGACCCAGGAACACGAGGCCGACGTCGAGCTGCACTTGCCTGCGCTGATACCGGACGACTACCTCGCAGACGTGAATGCGCGACTGACCTTGTACAAGCGCATTGCGAGCGCGCGCAACGAGGACGAACTTCGCGAATTGCAGGTCGAAATGATCGACCGCTTCGGCATGCTGCCCGACCAGGTCAAGAACCTGTTCGCAGTGACTCAGCTGAAACTCGCGGCGACCGCGCTCGGCATCCGCAAGCTCGACATCGGTGCCAATGGCGGCCGCGTGATCTTCCGCCCGCAGCCTGCCGTCGAACCACTGACGGTGATAAGACTGATCCAGTCGCAGCCACGCGTGTACATGCTGGACGGACAGGACAAACTGAAGTTCAAGATGACCCTCGACGGCGCGTCCGAAAGGCTGCGTGCGGCGAGTGACTTGCTCGTCGCGTTGGGCTCGCGCAAAGCTGCGTGAGTGCTTGATCGGCATTCGCGCACGGTCGCGCGCATGGGCCAGACCATGTATTCGCAAGCGCTCGGAAAGCATGAACGATGCGGCGTGCACCGCATGAACAAAACCTGTCGACACCTCGGTGCCTAGAGCAGTTCGGTTCAGCCGGGACGAGTAATCTCGCGGCGGACTCCACGGCATCGTTTGCTATATGCACGTGGCGTGTTCCATAACCATCAGGAGAAATCCATGACCATGCGCCAGCACCTCGTCATCGCAACCGCCGTCGTGATCGGCTTGGCCGCAAGCATTCCGGCCATGTCCCAAACCACGCAGACCACCGAGACGACGACCACCACGACCGTCAAGAAAGGCCACCACAACTACGTCTACTACGGCGACCACGACATCTACTTTGCACCGGAGACCAAGGTCTACTACTGGCGCGAAGGCGAAGCATGGCGTTCGGGCGCGGAACTGCCCGTCGAGAGCCGCACCTACGTCACCACCGGCGGCGTGAAGATCGACCTGGACACGGAACGTCCGTACGAGCGTAACGAGTGGGTTATCGAGCACTACAAGAAGGGCCATGACCGCGATGATCGCGACCACGATCATTGATCGAGCCGCGTAGAAGCACCGCTGCATAGCGCCGCACTGACGGCTCTTTAGCAGTCTGACGAGCAGAGCCGGCGGCGGCAACGTCGCCGGCTCTGTACTGCCATCGGAACAAATCCCGCTGGGATTTTCTTCTTCATCCGCGCGCGATCCGTTGCATTTGCCCAACGGAGACCACACTCGCTATCCTTCGCTTTGTGCCGATTCAAAGCGGCCTCGGGCATGCTTGCGCTTCCATGCCGTTGCTGCCCCAGGAGCTCCATCATTCACAACGCGACCATGTCCGACGATTTTCTGCATCGTTTCCAACTCGAAAACGCCGGCGTCCGCGGTGCGCTCGTACGCCTCGATAAGAGCTGGCAGCAGATTCTCGATAATGGCAACTACAGTGAGCCTCTGGCCGATTTGCTCGGCCAGACGGTCGCAGCGAGCGCGCTCTTCACGAGCGCGATCAAATTCGACGGCCGTCTTTCCATCCACCTGCGCGACAGTGGATCGCTCAAGTTGTTGTTCGCCGATTGCACGCACGATGGCCTGCTGCGCGGTATCGCGCGTTGGGACGGCGCGCAGCCGCATTCGCCGATACGCATCGATCCGCAAGCGCGCCTCGCGATAACGATCGAAAACGCGATCACCGATACCCGCTACCAGGGTCTCGTGATGGCCGAAGGCACGCATCTTTCAAGCGCTTTCGAAGCGTATTTCGAGCGCTCCGAACAGTTGCCGACGCGGATCTTGCTGGCCGAATCGGCAGGCCGTTGCGGCGGCATCATGCTGCAGAAAATTGCAGACAGCGGTGGTACGGCGCCGGTCGACGCCGATGGCTGGAACCGCGTCGGCCATCTGCTCGATACGTTGACGCCGCGCGAACTTCTCGATCTTCCGCCCGAACAAATCCTGCTGCGTCTCTTCCACGAAGAGGGCGTTCGCCTGCAGCCCGCTCAGCCGCTTGCATTTCGTTGCACGTGTTCGCGCGAGCGCGTCGAGGACATGCTGCGCTCGCTCGGTCGCGCGGAAAGCGATGCGACGCTTGCGGAACAAGGCTCGATCGAAGTCACCTGCGAATTCTGCGATCGCCGCTATGTGCTGGACGAGGCGGA
>JBDSBK010000420.1:0-3635 GCA_039921645.1 Dokdonella sp. | reverse complement strand
GTCAACCATTCCTCGAACAGGAGTTCCGCGTTGAGGCCTTCCCATTGGCCGGGGCCGTAGCGCAGAGCGCCATCAAAGCGGCCGTCTGCGAAGTCGACGCGTTCGATCGATGAGTCGAGGCTGAATTCCAGGTCCGGTCGTAGCGCCACGAACCGCGGCAGACGCGGCATCAGCCAACTCGACGCCATCGACGGCAGTGCGCTCAGGGTGAGCCCGGTGTCGCGTCGCGCACACAGCGGACGCAATGCGACCTCGATGGCGTCCAGATGCGGGCCGACATGCTCGAGCAAACGCGCGCCTTCCGCCGTGAGTTTGAGCCCGCGCGGTCCGCGCAGGAAAAGACTGCAGCCGATGCGCTGTTCGAGCAGCCGCACCTGATGGCTGAGCGCACTTACGGTCAGGTGCAATCGTTCCGCCGCACGGGTCATGTTCTGCGCACGCGCCGCGGTCACGAAGACCTGCAAGGCGTTCAAAGGAGGTCGTTCCATATTGAATATTTCTCAAGGCAGGCTATCAAACATGTCGCTACTGCGTGGGGGAAGAACGGCCTATCTTCTCGCTACAGCAACGCAACTGCAAGAAGAGGAGTCGACGTCATGTTGAAGGAATTGAATAGCATCGCCAGCGGGCTGCTGGGTCTGCATGGCTACCCGGTACGTGCAGACGTCACTGCCGAAACGCCGAACAAACGCGCGCCGCTGGAGACGGCAAAGGCTGCCGACAACCTGCGAGCTGCCGGCAAATCGGCGACATCATGCGTGCCGACCGTGCGGGTGCGCGCACGTTCGTACTTCGCCTGGTAATGCCGCCATGAAACTCGATAGTCCAGGCATCGCGACGGGCCTGCCGCTCGTGGCGGCAGGCGCGACGGTCGTCATCTGGTCGTCTTCATTCGCGGCGATTGCGTACGGATTGCAGGCGTTCACGCCGGCGGAACTGTCGCTGCTGCGGTTCGGTATCGCGTCGCTCGTTCTCGCTGTACCAGTTGCACTCGGCGCAATCCGGTTGCCACCGCGGAGTGATTGGGCGGCCATTGGTGTGCTCGGCCTCCTCGGCATGACCGTCTACCAATTGACGCTCGGCTTTGCGATGACACGCATCCCCGCGGGAGCGGCCGCAGTCATCATCGCGCTTGCACCAGGCGTGACCTCGGCGCTGGCAGCGATGCGCCTCGGAGAAAGACTTACGAAGCGCATGGGCGCGGGCCTTGCGATCGCGTTCGCGGGCGTGGTCCTCGTCATGCTCGGCAGCGGCCGAACGCTGCATTTCGAACCGATGGCCTTGCTGGTGCTGGTGTCGGTGCTCGCGAGCAGTATTTATTTCGTCTGGCAAAAGCCCTTGCTGGCGCGCACGACGCCGCTCGGGTTCACGACCTTGAGTATCTTTGCGGGCACGTTGGGCTTGCTGCCGTTTGGACTTGATCTGCCCGCGAGGCTCGTACAGGTTCCGATGTCGCAGCTGGCATCTGCGGCGTATCTCGGCATCGTGCCGACGATTCTTGGGTATCTGTGCTGGAACTGGGCGCTGTCGCGCGCATCGGCATCGACGGTGACAAGCTTCCTGTATGTACAGCCCTTGTTCGCAAGCGTCATTGCGTGGTTCTGGCTCGGTCAAACCCTGAGTGCGTTGGCCATCGCCGGCGGTGTGCTCGCGGTGAGCGGCGTGGTTCTGACGATACGCGGCTCGCAAGCGCGTGCCATGCCCATTGCCCCGCCGCCAAAACTCGCTGTGTTGCAGCCGACGACGTCGTGCCTCGATCTGCATTGAAGGCAGGCAACGCGTCGGCATACCGGTCGGCGATGACCGTGGCCGCCTGCGCCGACCCATGTAGCCTGTAAGAATCGACAGCTTCCGCTGTTCGCGCGGGATCGTTACATCTAGCCGCGCAGGATCTAGGGATTTTGCTCTCGACCGCTCGCGAGCAGGATCCATAGGCGGCCCACGGATGGGCCATTCGCTCGCTGTGCAAAAGCATCATTCTGCGCACGCGCGTCCGCGCCTGAACCGGACGCACGTATGCCGTTGCTGGCGAGAGCCCTCGGCTGCGGGCCGTGATTCATGGCGCGAGAGCGACAAGTGACGGGCATCCGCAGCTTCCATGGTTTCACACCCGACGTGTCTCCACTGGCGTATGTCGATGCCTCGGCACAGGTGATCGGCCATGTGCAGGTCGGCGACGATGCGTCGATCTGGCCGTGCAGCGTGGTGCGTGGCGACATGCACGCAATCCGAATCGGTGCGCGCAGCAATGTCCAGGATGGCGCCTTGCTCCACGTCACCCACGATGCGCGGTTCACGCTCGGTGGATTCGCGTTGACGATCGGTGACAACGTGACGATCGGTCATGGCGTGGCCTTGCACGGCTGCTCGTTGCAGGACGCCTGCCTGATCGGCATCCGCGCGACCATCCTCGACGGCACCCTGGTCAAGAAGCACAGCATCGTCGGTGCCGGCGCGGTCGTGACCCAAGGCAACGTCGTAGGCGAAGGCGAGTTCTGGCTGGGCAATCCGGCACGCTACGTGCGCATGCTTTCCAATGAAGAAATCGAGCAGATCTATTGCACCGCACGACAATACGTCGCGCTGGGTGCGAACTACCGCGCCGAACAAAGGCCGCGGCGCGCGACCATCGGTCACGAGTTCGATCGCCGCGCGTTGCGCGTCTGATCTCCGGCCATTCGCGCACGCGCATTTGCGGATGGCGACGCTCGCGCTCAGACGGTGGCGACCTCGAACAGACTGGATTGCGTCGGCGCTTCGTCGGCCTGGATGAAATTCGCCAGCCCCACGCCGACCAGCCGATACAGGATGGTCGACGGCAGATTCACGTGTTCGCGCAAACCGAGTGCAAACGAGATGAGTTCGTCTGCATCGCGGGGTGGCGTCGCGGGTGTGTAACTGCGGGTCAGGATGCGAAAATCGCGTGTCTTCAGTTTCAGCACGACCGTTCGGCCGATGCGCTCGTCCTTGCTCGCGGCCGCCCATACCTTTGCGGCAAGCTCGCGGATCGTCGGCTCGATCTGGGTGAGCGGACGATCGTCGGCGAAGGTGTCCTCGGCGGAAATCGACTGAGTTGGCCGATCCGGTTTCACTTCGTTGCGGTCAATGCCGTTCGACAGTTCGGACAGACGTCGACCGTAGCGGCCGAAGCGCGCTTCCAGCGCCTGCGCATCGAATGCGCGCAACTCGCCGACCGTGCGGATGCCGAGTGCGGCGAGCTTGCCGTCCATGACCTTGCCGACGCCATGGATGCGTGCGACCGGCAACGGCGTCAGGAATGCCTCGACTTCATGCGGGCGGATCACGAACAAGCCGTCGGGCTTGCGCCAGTCCGATGCGATCTTGGCGAGGAACTTGGCCGGTGCAACGCCGGCCGAGGCGGTCAGGCCGGTTTCCTCGCGAATCTGCGCGCGGATGAGTTTCGCGATTGCCGTCGCCGATGGCAGGCCGGACTTCGCCTCGCTTACATCGAGATACGCTTCATCGAGCGACAACGGTTCGACCAGATCGGTCTGGCGCAGCATGATCTCTCGCACCTGTCGCGACGCGGCCTTGTAGCGAACGAAGTCGGGCGGCACGAAAACAGCGTCGGGGCACAACCGCTCGGCACGAACGGCGGGCATCGCCGAGCGCAC
>JBDSBK010000419.1:0-3233 GCA_039921645.1 Dokdonella sp. | reverse complement strand
GCACCTGCGCGCCATCGACGCCCGCCTGCGCGAGCTCGACCTGGCGGCGTTGCGAGTCGAGCTGCGCCGCCTGCGTTTCGACCTGCGTCTGCGCGACCTCGACCGCTTGCCGCGATACCAGCTTGCGTCCGACGAGATCCTGCGCGCGCACGAGATCGCGCTTGCTCTGCCCAAGCTGCGCCTTCAACTGCGTGTACTGCGCCTGCGCTGCCCTGAAGCCCGCGACGGCCTGCGCGAACGCGGCTTTCTGCGCGGTGTTTTCCAGATGCGCGAGCACCTGACCGGCTTCGACGTGCTCGCCTTCCTCGATCAGCACATCCAGCATCGTGCCGGTGATCTGTGCCGACACGGTCGCCTGGCGCCGCGCGGTCACGTAGCCAGTCGCCTGCAACACGGCCGTCGGACCCGCACCGCTGCTCGCCGGCGCAGCCGCGGTGGCGGCCTCGACTTCGATCGCCTTGCCACCGAGCAGAAACCACCAGGCCGCCGCCGCGAGCACGATCACGACCAGCGCCGCGACAACGGCGCCGATCCATGTGCGCGAGCCGCGCGAGCCCGCCGCAGGTTCGCTGCGGTCGATGCGCAATTGGTGCAACAAATCCGACTTCTCCACGTTCCCTCATTCCTTCGACACACAGTCTGCAAGTCTGCCATAGACTCGTCGCATCGAACCAACGTCGCAAGGCGCCGCGATCACCTCGTGGAGATGACAGATGTCACACGCAACATCGGCCGGCTATTCCGGCAAACCCGTTTGGCAAAAGCTGGGGCTTGCGCCGCAGCTGCGCGTGCTGGTGCGCGGCGCGCCGCGCGACTACGCGACCCTGGTCGGCGCCGACGGCCATGCTCCCGTGCTGGTCGGTCCACGCACTGCGTTCGATCTCGCGCACCTGTTCGCCGATGAGGCCGCGCAGCTCGACAAGGAACTGAAATCGCTGTCGGCGCGCTTGCCGGAGAATGGAGTGATCTGGATTTCGTGGCCGAAGAAGAGTTCCGGCGTTCGCACCGATATCACGGAGGACACGATCCGTGCGATCGCGTTGCCGATGGGCCTCGTCGACATCAAGGTCTGCGCGATCGACGCGACCTGGTCCGGCCTAAAACTGATGTGGCGAAAAGAGCTTCGCGCGGGCAAGCCCGCCAGCCGCGTCTGAGGCACGCTGGTATCCTGCGTCGCGCTTTCCACGGAACCCGACCATGCCTTACCCGATCATCGCGCCCGCTCAGCCCAGTCTCGCCATTGCCGGCACCGACGCACGCTTTCCGCTGCGTCGCATCTACTGCATCGGCCGCAACTACGCCGACCATGCGAAAGAAATGGGCGCAAGCGTCGAACGCGGGCAGCCGATGTTCTTCATGAAACCGGCCGATGCAATCGTCACCGATGGTGCCGACATCGCGTATCCGTCGGCGACGCAGGACCTGCATCATGAAGTCGAGATGATCGTCGCGCTCGCAACCGGCGGGCGCGACATCCCACTCGAACGCGCACTCGATTGCGTCTACGGCTACGGCGTCGGTCTCGACCTCACGCGCCGCGATCTGCAGGCAATCGCGAAAGCAAAAGGACACCCGTGGGATGTGGCCAAAGGCTTCGATGCATCCGCGCCAGTGTCGGCGATTCACCCGGCGACGCTCATCGGCCATCCGCAACATGCGTTATTGTCGCTGCAGGTAAACGGCGAGGTCCGCCAGCAGTCGGATATCGACGCGATGATCTTCCCGGTCGCCGCGATCATCCACGAGCTCTCGAAACTATGGGAGCTCAAGGCCGGCGATCTGATCTTCAGCGGCACGCCCGCCGGCGTCGCAGCGTTGCAGCGAGACGACCAGGTGCACGCGCAGCTCGGCGATTTTGCGGTCCTCGACGGTCGTATTGTTTGACGTGACCGATCTGGCCCAAGCGCTGCACCCTTGGGGTAGAGTAAGCCGCGTCGTCCGGCGAAAGACACTCCACAACACGGTTCGGGAGAAGGTCATGGGCATGGTTTCCGAGTTCAAGTCGTTCGTGATGCGTGGCAATGTCATCGACCTCGCGGTCGGCGTGGTCATCGGCGCCGCATTCGGCAAGATCGTCACCTCCCTCGTCGACCAGGTCATCATGCCGCCGATCGGCATGTTGATTGGCGGCGTCGATTTTTCCGCCTACAAGTGGGTGCTCAAGGCGGCAGGCCCTGATGGCAAGGGCGAAGTCGCGCTCATGTACGGCGCATTCTTCAATACGCTGATCCAGTTCGCGATCGTTGCCGCGGCGATCTTCCTTGTCGTCAAGATCGTCAATCGCCTCGTCAAGAAGGAAGAAGCGGCGCCGACAGCACCGCCTGCCGACGTCGTGCTGCTGACCGAAATCCGCGACCTGCTCAAGAAAAATTGATCGGGCGTTGATACGGCACCGCATGCGCGTCGCACGCACGCGATGCGAAGCGAGGGGCATTGGCCCTGCGCATCGCATGACCTTTGGCCCAAACGCATCACGCAACCGGCGCGCATAATCGCGATTTTCCTCAACGGAACTCCGCCATGCGCCGAACGCTTCCGATCGTCGTTTCCCTGTTGCTCGCAACACCTGCCGCGTTTGCCGCGGGCAAACCGACCACGTTTGCTGCGGCCGATATCCAGATCGCCGAGCAATTGCGCGACAAGGCACTGCACGACGATGCCGCCTGGGATTTCACCGCAGGCCTGACCACGGAAATCGGTGCGCGCCTCGCCGGCGGCGAGAATGACGCCAGAGCGCGCGAATGGGTCATCGCGAAGTTCAAGGCGCTCGGTTTCGACAAGGTCTGGACCGAATCGGTCACCTACCCGAAGTGGGTTCGTCGCAGCGAACACGGCGAGATCGTCGCGCCGTATGCGCAGCCGCTTGCGCTCGTTGCGCTCGGGCACTCGCCTGGAACGCCGGCAGGCGGCATCAATGCCGACGTGGTCGGCTTCGATTCGTTCGATGCGCTGAATACGGCCGATCCATCCAGCGTGCGCGGCAAGATCGTCTACGTCGGCCCGCGCATGCACGCGCATCCGGATGGACACGATTACGGTGTGGGTTCGCATGTGCGCACGCAAGGTCCGTCGTTGGCATCGACCAAGGGCGCCGTCGCATTCCTGCTGCGCTCGGCGGGCACCGACACCAATCGACTGCCGCATACCGGCGTCACGAATTTCGCACCGGGCGTCACGCCCATTCCGGCAGCGGCGTTGTCGAGCCCGGATGCGGACCAGCTCGAGCGCATGCT
>JBDSBK010000418.1:0-4795 GCA_039921645.1 Dokdonella sp. | reverse complement strand
CATCGAACGTTGCGCGAAGTTCATCCAGCCATTCCGCCGGGATTGCTTGACGCAACAGTGCGTAGCCGTTCCGATGCAGTTGCTTGCGGTCAAGCATGGACGTCTTGCCTCATTGCCATGCAGGGTTGTGCGGAAAAATTTCGCCAGTCGCTCAGCTTGCCTCATCCGGCCGACTCATATGCATCGGTCGGGTTCCGAGCTTCGCTCCCGTCACCGCATCGATGCCGATAGGCTGGATCTCCATCCCTGTCTCATCGTCGACATAGCGCGCGAGTTTCTCGCCGCAGTTTCGCTGCGCCCAGGCGCCGATCATCCGCGTCCGGACTTCGTCAGCACGTACTCCTCGCGTGGTGGTCGCTCGGAGTGGAGGCGCTTCTCCAGCAATCCTGCGTCCGTCAATGCGCCGAGCCGCTTGGTGAGCATCGTCGGCGCAATGCCCAGATTCCTGCGGAACTGATCGAAGCGGGTAAGTCCGATGTGCGCATCCCGAAGGATCAGGATGCTCCATGCATCGCCGACGGAGTCGAGGCCGCGAGCCAGCGGGCATCCGAAATTGAGGGTCCCCTGTCCGGGACGGTCATCGAAAAAAAAAGACATCGCTCTGATTCAGCGAATACCTGCCGAAGCGCATCGGCGCGAAGACGCGATCTCCTCCGCTACGCTAGCGCGATATGCGAAAACCTGCCGTTGCCGGATTCGCGGCGCGTCAGGAAAAACCTGGATACGTGATTGCATATCCCGCCGGAGCAGCGTGCGCCCACTTGAATCGTTGCCGAAAATCTCTCCCCGGCATTCGCAGGGGAGAGAAATGCATCGACTACCCGTCAATCAGCGGAACGCAGCAATCGTCGCGCGCGTGTTGTTGAGCACGCGGTGATTGTCGTTCTTGCTCGTGGTGCCCATGGCGTGACCGTTGTAGGTCTTGCCCGGGTTCGACCAGAAGTTTAGGCGCGTGCATCCGCTGCTGCAGTCGTAGGCCATGATCGTGCGCCAGCCGCCAGCCGAATACTGGTAGCCGTGGCCGTAGGCATACGGCGTGTTGGTCGGATCGTTGGCCGGGTCGTGACGCGCGGACTGCAGGTGCCCGATTTCATGCGCGAACGAGTAGTAGCCCGTGGCGCAATCCCAGTACACCTCGACGAAGGCGGTCGATGCGCTGGCCCCGATCGCGGAAGCGAGGCCGCAATACGCGGTGTTGTTCACCAGCAGCACGCCGACGTCGGCGGTGGAGCTGTTGCGCAGCGTGTGGATGCTGTCCATGTAACCGTCCGACGTGCCGCGATAACGCGCGAGATCGGTGTCGAAGTTGCCGGTCTCGGTGTAGGTTACCTGCGACTTGGTCGCCAGCTGCATCGTGATGGTGACGCCGCTGTTGGTGTAACCCGTGTTCGTTTCGGCCACGGCAAGATTGATCAGTCCGTTGATGTCGCCGACCAGGGACGCGACTTTCTGCGTGTAGTTCACCATCACGCGGATCACGGTGTTGGCCATGACCGCATCCGGTGCGATGGACTTTTCTTCGATTCCGCGCGCGACGGCCGCATCGAAAAGGCGCTTGTAGGAGGCTTCCGGATGATCCGGCGGCATCGCCGCTTCGTTCACTTCGACCAGCGCGGTACGGCTGTCGTGCAGCGGGCGGATCGCATACAGCTGGCCGAACACGCGCACGTTGCCGGTGATGCGGTCGCCGTTGCGCACGAGGGTGACCGAGTTCATCGGGTCGTCGGCGATTTCGCGCGGGTCGGTGGTGTCGCGTTTGGCGCTCGACTCGGCAATTACGCCTTGCCAGACCAGCGAGCCGTCTTCCATGCGATAGGCGTGAGTGCGCACGGCGGTGAGGTCGATGCGGCCATCGAAGTCGAAGTTCAGCGCGATGCTTTCCGCGCTTTCATCGACGAGGCGACTGTCCGCCTGGACGATCTGGATCGCATGCGAGGATGGTTTGTCGACGAGCGCGGTGTAGGTGGCGTCGAACGTCGGGCTCCGAAGGACCAGCGGTGCGTCGGAAAACAGTGGAGTGGCCGCGATCGCTGCGCTCATCGGCAACCCGACCAGACCCGCTGCAACGCATTCCGCCAACAGTGTCATGCACTTCATAGTGATGGTTCTCCATGGCCGTGCGCCGCCGGAAGGGCCCGCTCGACGGAGTGGCGACGTCGGCGATCGATGACAGGCGGGCCCAGCTCCCCGCCGCCGATAATGGGCGCATGCGGCACGCAAATACGCGACGTGGCGCACGGGTTGGGGAATCGCGACGACGCGGGCGTGACCAATCGCTCACGCTGCGGTCAGAGCGCGCGTCATCAACTGCAAAAGTGGGCGTGTGCGGCATAGCGCATGATGCACTTCCGGTGATGCAGGCGCCGTTCGCGTCGTTCAGGGTTTTGGTCGCAGCGCCGGTGGAATCGGTCGAATTCCGGACCCTGCAGTTTTGAAAATTCGAAAGCTGAACCTGACGCAGACTTGCTACAACACGCACCTTGATCTGGGTCAACACTGAGCCACACGAAATACGTTGGAATAGCGCAATGAGCGAAGCGCACTGTTGCAAACGCGGCAATTTCCATCAGCACGTGCAAATGCACGCCATTGCTTCCGACAAAGGCGTACGCGATCCCGTGTGTGGCATGACCGTGGATCCGGCGACAGCGCAACATCGTGCGCATCAGTCGGGGGTCGACTACTATTTCTGCAGCGCCAATTGCAAGACGAAGTTCGAAGCTGACCCGCCACGATTCATGAAGTCGCACGAACCTGCGCCGATACCGCCGATGGCCGTTGGTACCGTCTACACCTGTCCCATGCATCCGCAGATCCGTCAGCCGACGCCGGGCAATTGCTCCATCTGCGGCATGACACTCGAACCGCTGATGCCGACGCTGGACGAAGAAGACACGAGCGAACTCGACGACTTCGCGCGGCGGTTCTGGTGGACATTGCCGCTGACGCTCATCGTCTTTGTTCTCGCGATGGCGGGACATCGACTGAGCATGCTCGCACCACAGACGCAATCGTGGGTTGAGCTGTTGCTCGCGACGCCCGTCGTCGTGTGGGCCGCGTGGCCTTTTTTTGTGCGCGCCATCCAATCCGTCGCAAATCGCAGTCCGAACATGTGGAGCTTGATTGGCCTCGGCGTGGCGATCGCTTATCTCTACAGCGTGGTTGCGACGATCGCTCCGCAGGCATTTCCGCCGTCGTTCGTCGAACACGGGCGTGTCGGCGTCTACTTTGAAGCCGCTGCGGTGATCGCATCGCTCACGCTGCTCGGTCAGATGCTGGAGTCGCGTGCGCGCTCCAAGACCTCCGCTGCCATCAGGGCGCTGTTGAGACTGGCGCCGAAAACCGCACGTCGTATCCTCGACGATGGCGTTGAAGAGGACGTGCCGCTGAGCGATGTACGCGTTGGTGATCGCTTGCGCGTGCGTCCCGGCGAGAAGGTGCCGGTGGACGGCGTCGTCGTGGAAGGCTCGAGTCCGGTCGACGAGTCGATGCTCACAGGGGAACCGATGCCGGTCACCAAGCGAGCCGGCGACAAAGTCGTCGGCGCGACACTGAACACGACCGGCAGTCTCATCATGCAGGCCGAACTCATCGGCGCCCAAACGATGCTCGCGCAGATCGTGCAGATGGTCGCACAGGCACAGCGCTCGCGCGCGCCGATGCAACGCATGGCCGATGCGGTGGCGAAGTGGTTTGTTCTCGCCGTGATGGCGGCTGCGGTGCTCACATTTTTTGTGTGGGGCTTCGTGGGGCCAGAGCCGCGCTGGGTGTATGCGCTGATCAATGCGCTCGCAGTGCTGATTATCGCGTGCCCGTGTGCGTTGGGTCTGGCCACGCCGATGTCGATCATGGTTGCAACGGGAAAGGCCGCGAGTTCAGGCATCCTGTTCCGCGACGCGGCCGCCATCGAGAACATGCGCACGATCGACACGCTGGTGGTCGACAAGACAGGCACGCTCACGGAAGGGAAGCCGGCGTTCGAGCGCAGCGTGGCGGCTGCCGGATTTTCCGAAGACGACGTACTTCGCATCGCGGCGAGCCTGGACCAGGCATCGGAGCATCCGCTGGCACACGCCATCGTCGATGAAGCCCGTCGCCGCACGCTTGCACTTGAGCAAGCCAGTGGTTTTGACAGCGCAAGCGGCGTCGGCGTCGAAGGCGATGTTGCCGGCAAGCATGTGCTTCTCGGAAATACCGCATGGATGGAACGCTCGCATATCGACGTGGCCACGCTGCGCGAGCAGGCTGAGCAATTGCGCCAATCCGGCGCGAGCGTGATGCACCTTGCTGTCGACGGAAAGCTTGCCGGTCTGTTGGCGGTATCGGACCCGATCAAGTCCAGTACACCCGAAGCCATACGCGGTCTTCGTGCTGCAGGAATTCACGTCATCATGGCAACGGGCGACGGATGGACGACGGCGCGAGCTGTTGGTGCGCGACTCGGGATCGACGAGGTAGTGGGCGAGGTCAAGCCGGCCGACAAGGTCGCGCTCGTGGCGAAACTCAAGATGGAGGGTCACAAGGTCGCGATGGCGGGAGATGGGATCAACGACGCGCCGGCATTGGCGCGTGCAGACATCGGTATCGCGATGGGAACCGGCACCGATGTCGCCATGAACAGCGGCCACGTGACGCTCGTCAAAGGTGACTTGCTCGGCATCCTGCGTGCGCGCGTGCTGTCCGAGCAGACGGTGCGCAACATGCGTCAAAATCTCGGGTTTGCGCTGATCTACAACGCACTGGGTATCCCGATCGCGGCCGGCGTGCTGTATCCGTTCACCGGAATTCTGCTCTC
>JBDSBK010000417.1:0-3114 GCA_039921645.1 Dokdonella sp. | reverse complement strand
CTCTTGCCAATCGCGCGACGCCAGCCGCGAAGCAGCTGGCACGCCCGACAGGACTCGAACCTGCAACCGTCGGCTTAGAAGGCCGATGCTCTATCCGGTTGAGCTACGGGCGCATCGTCAGCCGCATTGTCACGGGAACCGCAGGCGGGAACACGAACCGCCCACACCTGCCGCACTTGCGTGCCGCTGGAATGGTCGGGGTAGAGGGATTCGAACCCCCGACATCCTGCTCCCAAAGCAGGCGCGCTACCAGACTGCGCTATACCCCGTCGCAATCGCTGTTACTCCCGACCGACCTTGCGACCGTGCGGAAAGGGTCGGCGATACTACGAAGCACAGCGCGCCACGTCAATCCGTTGAGCGCACAACAAGTGAATATATCCGCGATTGGCGCGCGCAATTCGCATTGACGCACGTTGACGGGCGATGATCGGCGCAAGCCAAGCCATGCAGGAGCGATTCATGACTGCGAATGCCCCATCGCCCGCTACATCACTGGACGACGCCGTCGATCGCATCCTGCAGCGCGGCGGCGACCGCATAGCGATCGCGGCCCCCCTCGGCCTCGGCAAACCCAACCACCTGTTGAATGCGCTGTATCGGCGCATCAAGGCGGAACCCGCGCGCCAGCTGACGATCTATACGGCGCTGTCGCTCGATACCCCGAGCGCGGGCAACAATCTGGAACAGCGTTTTCTTGGTGCCTTTCTCACGCGCCACTTCGGCGCGGACTACCCTCGCCTCGATTATGTCGTCGATCTGAAAGCGAACCGGTTGCCTGCAAACATCCGCGTTCAGGAGTTTTATTTCCAGTCCGGTGCCATGCTGCGCTCGGCACGTGCGCAACGCGACTATGCGAGCATCAATTACACCCAGGTTGCCCGCGATCTCGCCGATGGCGAAAGCCTGCATGCGATCGTGCATCTGGTCGCGCAGCGCGGCAGCGGGGCCAGCGCGCGCTACAGCCTGTCGTGCAATCCGGATGTAACGCTCGACCTGCTGGATGCGCTGGCGGCGCGCGGCAAACCGAGGCCCTTGCTGATGGCAGTCGTCCACCCCGACCTGCCTTTTCTTGGCGGCGACGCGGACGTCGACGCTGCCTTCTTTGATACCTTGATCGACGAAGGCGCTCACAAGCAGCCGCTGTTCGCGTTGCCACGTAACGCAGTCGACATCACCGAATATGCGATCGGACTGCACGCGAGCACGCTCGTTCGCGATGGCGGCACATTGCAGATAGGGATTGGCGCATTGTCGGATGCGATCGTGCACGCATTGCTGTTGCGCCATCGACGCAATCCGGAATATCTGGCGGCGCTGCACGCGCTGCGCTGCAGCGATGCGCAGGCAGATTCGCTCGTCCAGCGCTGCGGTGGGCTCGATTCGTTCCGGCGCGGTCTTTACGGAGCGAGCGAGATGATCATGGATGGCTTCATGCATCTGCGCCTCGCCGGCATCCTGACGCGGCAGGTGTACGACGACGTCGACGTGCAGCGTGCGCTGGATGCCGGCGCGACAGTCGACCCGCTGCGGATGCGAAATGGCCACTATCTCAAGGGGGCGTTCTTCCTTGGAACCAAGGACTTTTACGCATGGCTGCGCGAGCTCGAGGGCGACGATTGCAGCGGCCTGATGATGAGCCGCGTTTCCGACGTGAACCAGCTCTACGGCGGTCGTGAACAACTGGATGCTTTGCAACGGCGCGATGCCCGCTTTTTCAATACGTGCATGATTGCGACGGCGCTGGGCGCTGCCGCTTCCGACGCACTCGACGACGGACGCGTCGTCAGCGGTGTCGGCGGCCAATACAACTTTGTGGCGATGGCACAGGCGATCGACGGAGGTCGTTCGGTGCTGTTGCTGCGAGCGACGAGGGAAAACCACGGCAAGGTCGAATCGAATATTCGCTGGAGCTACGGTCACACGACGATTCCGCGCCACCTGCGCGATATCTACATCACCGAGTACGGCGTGGCCGATCTGCGAGGACAGTCCGACGAAAGCTGCGTACGGGCGATGCTGGCGATTTGCGATGCACGCTTTGTCGACGCGCTCGTGGCGGACGCGATCAAAGCTGGCAAGCTGCCAGGCGATTTCCAGGTGCGGCCTGAATGGCGCAATAACACGCCGGCAATGCTTTCAGCGAGACTGGCTCCGTGCGCTCAGCGCGGCTTGCTGCCGACATTCCCGTTCGGAAGCGACTTCAACGCGACTGAACAGCGCCTGCTACCGGCGTTGCTGTGGCTCAAGCAGCGCGTTGGCAAACTGCGGCATTTGCCGGAGTTGCTGGCGGCGCTGATTGCACCCGGCGCTCCGCACGATGCTGCAACCTGCCTCGATCGGCTGGAGCTCGCGCATCCCGGCTCGTTGCGCGAACGCATCCTCGCGCGCATCGTGCGTGGGGCGCTGGCGCGCAGCGAAAAGAAACGCGACATCGAAAAATCGAATTGATACGCAGACCTGCATACGCAAAAACAAAAAAGCCAGTGAGTTTTGCTCACTGGCTTTTTTGCTGATAGATGGCGCGCCCGGAGAGATTCGAACTCCCGACCACCAAGTTCGTAGCCTGGTACTCTATCCAGCTGAGCTACGGGCGCGCGGTTTGCAACGTGTCCCGCCCTGAAAGCGGCCGAGCAGTATATCACTGCGTGAGTCGGTCGTAATCCCTGACGGAAGGCGCGCGATTATTCTGATCGAGGTGCTGCGCGTCAATCTTTTTTTGTCCCCTCGCCGAAAATTTCGCGGCCGTCTCGCCAGACAAGGGCGTACCGGTGAATCGTTTTTCAATGTTGCCCAAGAGCTTTTCGTCTTGGCGTTCGACCGACACCTGGGGTTTGTTGGCCCCGTCCATGGGGCTCACCCCTGCAGGGTTCGCGCTGCAGCGCGAGCCCTGCGGCCGTCCGTATTCGTTCCATACGAATTTGTCTGACCGGCGCCTTCCACGAAGTCGCCGGCTCTCCAGCCTCTCTCCGCCAGATACGAAAAACGCCCCACGAGGGGGCGTTTTTCGTATCTGGCGGAGAGAGAGGGATTCGAACCCTCGATAGAGCTTTTGACCCTATACACCCTTAGCAGGGGCGCGCCTTCGACCACTCGGCCATCTCTCCGGGTTCA
>JBDSBK010000416.1:0-2915 GCA_039921645.1 Dokdonella sp. | reverse complement strand
GGACGCGGCAGTCAGTCTGGACGGATTCCTTTCGCGCAAGGGCGAGCACGACTGGTCCGTGAGCAAGGGCGGCGCGCTCGAAGGCTATGTGATCCAGGTCGAGAAGGAACAGGATGGCGATTTCCATGTTGCCCTGGCGGCAAAGCCAGGCGAAACGAGCACGGCCAACTGGGTGATCGTCGAAGTGAGTCCCGCATGGCGCAGCAAGAATGCGAATCTCGCGGACACACATCTCAGGGCTCTGCGTGGAAAGAAGGTCCACGTCGACGGATGGTTGCTGTACGAGCCCGAAGGAGACGACGCGGGCAACGATCCTCGCGGCACCCGCTGGGAGATCCACCCGGTGACCGACATCAAGGTGCTCGACTAAGCCACGCGCCTTGATCGCGCGGCCTCGGGCCGCGCGACAAACGGCGCGCGTGCACCGCTGTCGAGCGATCTAGTCGCGAAAATTGTCGAACTGCAGCGGTACTTCGAACTCGGTCTTTCGCAGCAGCGCCATGGCGACCTGCAGATCGTCGCGTTTCTTGCCGCTGACGCGCAGTTTTTCGCCGTTGATCTGTGCCTCGACCTTGATTTTGGCCGCTTTGAGCTCGGCAACGATCTTCTTGGCGACGGCCTGCTCGATGCCTTGCTTCACCGTGATCGCCTGACGCGCGGCAGCCACATTCGTCTCGGGTTCGGCGACGTCGAGGCAACGCGTATCGATGCCGCGCGTTGCGAGCCTTATGCGCAATATCTCGAACATCTGCTTGAGCTGGAACGCACTGCTCGCGTATTGCGTGATCACCGATCCGACCAGCTCGAAGCGTGCATCGCTGCCCTTGAAATCGAATCGGGTGGAGAGCTCGCGATTGGCCTGATCGACCGCATTGGTCAGTTCGTGCTTGTCGATTTCGGAGATGACGTCGAAGGAGGGCATGGGGCGCGCGTCCGGGGAATATCGGTCGATTGTAGCGGCTGCGAGGTTGCAGGTTGCACGATCGGTTCTGCATCGCGGTCATGCACGCGTGTTTCGATACGGCATTCATCGACCTGCCAATTTTCGGCGACAATCGCGGCATGTCGCCAGATCACTTGTTCCGACCGATGCTGATCGCCGCGTGCCTGCTGGTTGCAGGGCGGGCGCTTGCGGCACCGGAAAGTCGCTCAGTGCGCGTCGACGACCTGGCGTTTCGCGTTGTCGACATCGATCTCGCACACGAGCATCTCGAATTGCATTGGAAGGATGCAGCCGACCGGCCGCTGGCCAGCATCGACGGCTTGCGCCGGTGGGGGAGCGAGCAGGGACGCAGTTTGCTGTTCGCGACCAACGCGGGCATCTACGATCGCCAGTTCCATCCGCTCGGCTTGTACGTCGAGGACGAGCGCACGTTGCGACCTCTGAATACCGCGCAAGGGACCGGTCGCTCGGGGAATTTCGCGATGCAGCCCAACGGCGTTTTTTATCTCGACCGCAGCGGGCACGCTGCCGTGGTGACAACCCAGCACTGGCGGGATCGTCGCATCGACGCGCGCCTGGCGACGCAATCGGGCCCGATGCTGGTCGTCGACGGCGCAATAAATCCAAGCTTCGATGCGCAATCGGACAGCCTGAAGTGGCGCAGCGGCGTGTGCGCGGAGACTTCGCAGCACGTGGTGTTCGCGGTCAGCGAAGTACCCGTCACCTTCCATGCATTCGCGCGTCTGTTCCGCGATGAGCTGGGTTGCCGCGACGCGCTCTACCTCGACGGTACGCTCTCGCGGATCTATACCAGGGGCGAAGGCTTCTTCGGCGCGCCGGACATGATGGTCAAACCCTACGTGGGCATGTTCGCGATATTCACTCCGTCTGCGCCGGAATGAGTCCGGCGCGCGCTCGATGCGGGAGTAGGGAGCAGCCATGCCATTTCGCCGCATCGGGTGCATGATCCGCGCGGGGAAGTACGGGATGCATGGCCGCCGCTGCGGCTGTTTCCCGTTATGGGTGAATCGATAGCCATTTCGTGACATGCGGCGCGTTTGCGCCGTGCGTGCCAGGGGAGCACCGTGGTCTTCAACTCGCTGACGTTCATCGTGTTCTTCGCTTGCGTCCTCGCGCTGCACGCGCTGCCGCTGCCGTGGAAACTGCGCAAGACCAACCTGCTCATCGCGAGCTATCTGTTTTATGCGGCGTGGAATCCGCCGTTCGTGATCCTGCTGTGGATCTCGACCGTGGTCGACTGGTACGCGGCGCAGCAGCTGGTGCGATCGGAAGGCCAACGCCGCCGCCACGCCTGGATGCTGCTGTCGGTGGTCGCGAATCTCGGCATGCTCGGTTATTTCAAGTACGGCCATTTCCTGCTCGACAACTTCCAGGCGTTGATGGCCGCCCTAGGCATCGACTATCAGCCGCCGCCGTGGGACATCGTGCTGCCGGTGGGCATCTCGTTCTACACCTTCGCGACGATGGCCTACACGCTCGACGTCTACCTGCGCCGCGCGCTGCCGGCGAAGAATTTCCTCGACTACGCATTGTTCGTCACGTTCTTCCCGCATCTGGTCGCTGGACCGATCATGCGGCCGACCGAACTGGTACCACAATTCGAGACGCCGCGCCGAGCGACGGCGGACCAGTTGCGCTTCGGTCTCGCGTTGATGACGCTCGGTCTGTTCCAGAAGATCGTGCTCGCCGATGGCTTCCTCGCGCGCGCCGCCGAAATGGTCTACGACGGCGACAAGACGCCGGGTGCGCTCGATGCGTGGGTCGGCACGCTTGCGTTCAGCGGACAGATCTTCTGCGATTTCGCCGGTTACTCGACCACCGCCATCGGCGCCGCAATGTGCCTGGGCTTCGCGATGCCGGACAATTTCCGTTTCCCGTACGCTGCGATCGGCTTCTCCGATTTCTGGCGCCGCTGGCACATCACGCTGTCCGCGTGGTTGCGCGACTACCT
>JBDSBK010000415.1:0-11382 GCA_039921645.1 Dokdonella sp. | reverse complement strand
GCGGATTCAAAATCAATCGGAGACCACGCCAGCGCCTGGCCTTCGAGCAGCACGAATCCGGCGCGCTCGCAGGCGGCCGCGATCGCGCGCGCCTGCGCATTGCTGGTCTGATCGAGCAATGGCGATTCGTGCGGAATGTCCTTCACGATCAGGAACGGCTGCCGGGTTGCTTCTTCGGCGAGCCAGCCGGCGACGAGAGCATCCGCATCGGCTTCGGCAGGGAACAGCGCGTATTCCGAAACCGTCGTGCCGACGAAACAGGTGCGCGGACGCAGCCAACCGCTCCAACCGCGAAACAACGGCAGTCCGGCGACGCGCTTGCGCATGGCCTCGTCGGCGGTCGTCAACAGATCGAAGTGCGCAATGAATGCGGGCGTGCCCGAGCGCAGGGTCAGCGCCGAGAAATCCGTCGGCGGGTGGGTAAGAAAGTGCCTTACCAGCGCAAGCGGTTCGAGCAGGTTGCGCAATGCAGGCAATTCGCCAGCGCGTGGCGCCATCACTCGATTGCACTGGCCATGTGCGCACCACGCGGCAACTCGAGCGTGCGCTTCTGCACGATGCGCTGGAAGAATGCTGCCGACTCTTTGATCAGCTTGCCGCGTTCCTGATCGACCGTCACCATGTGGTAGCTGTTGTCGAGCAGCAGGGTTTCGACTGGCGCGCGAACGCCGCGTTCTACAACGCGGACATTGCGCAGGCTGGCGACATCGTCGTTCGATGAGTGCGCAATGAAGCACGGCGCGCGCACGCGGCCGATGCGATGGCGGACATGTTGCGAAAGGCGCTGGAATTCGGCCAGCGATGGCCACGGGAAGCCGGCAAGGCCCGCGGCTTGGCTGTCGCCGGACAACATCGCGCCTACGATGCGGTTGCGGATGCGATCGTCCTTGATGCCGTAGGGCTCGACCTCGGCTGAAATACGTCGGCGTCCGAAACCGAGAGCAGTCACGGCCGGCAGCAAAAAGGCAAGGCGGCCGATCGCGGGGGTGGCCCAGCCATCGTGGAAGAACGTCGTGCCGTACAAGCCGAGCCCGTCGATTTCGTCGGGACGGTCCATCGCGAGCTTCAATGCGAGGATCGACCCCATAGAAAGGCCGGCCACGAAAAGATGGTCTACCTGTGCGCGCAGTCGGTCGGCCGCCCCGACGACGCTGGCGTACCAGTCGTGCCAGCCGGTGGCGAGGAGATCGGCCTCATCGCCGCAGTGCCCCGCCAGTTGCATGCCGAGCACGCTGAAGCCGGCGCGATGGAGTCCGTTACCGACAAAGCGCATCTCGGTCGGCGTGCCGGTCAGGCCATGGATCAACAGGACTCCACAACGGTTTCCGCGCAGATGGAATTCGGACGGTTTGATCATGGAGAGGCGAATGCGGCGGCGCGCGAGACTAGCAAACATCCACGTCGACGGCAGCTGCGGGAAGTCCGGCATTGGACCATGGTGGGCAGCTTGATCCGGCGATCTTTCGTACGGCTTTCATGTGAGTGCGTTGGCCCAACCCTTGCTTGATTCGATTCAACCTGAATCAGTACATCCGTTTTGGAGATATGGAAATGAGCCGCTGGCTCCAGTTCTACAGCGTTTCCATCGCGGGATTGCGCGACGTGCTGCCGGTGATAGGCGCGCTGATCGCGATCCGGCCGGAAAATACCAGCATCGCTGCGAGCATTCCGGGGCTGGGTGCGTGCAAAAGTACATTTTGCAAAGCCGAGCGACGCGACCTGTCGCTGCATGACTAGAGGTTCTGCCACCAGGCGGCATTGATTGTCAGAATTGCGCACGCCGTGTCAGCAGCGGCACGCGCAATCGAAACAGCGGCGCACGAACCCGACGCGCTGTGTGGGATTTGCCGAAGCTGGACATGATGTCCGGGCGCAAGGAGTAAGCATGAGTTACGACATCCTGAAAAATCTTGGCCTCGACAGCGTTGATCCGGGATCGCCCGACTTCCTGAAGACGCTGGAGCGCATGCAGCGCGAGGCTTGGCAAAGCCTCCAAAACGAGCAAAGGAGCCCGCCGGAAGAGTTGGGCTCGGACGAATTCATCGTCCAATAGTCGTGTGCCGCTCCGGAATGCCTGGATAGCGGTAAAAGCCTGACGCCGGACACGCGATACCCGAGGGAGCTGAACTGGCGGACTTCTGTCCGGGCTCGCCGCAGAGTATCGTTACGCCCATGGGTCCCCATCCGCCACGTGTTCCCCCACCACCGGTCCCGCAACTCGACTGGTCGACGCCTGCTGCATATCTGCGTTCATGCAATGCCTGGCTTGACCAGATGCAGCAGTGGCAACAGCACGCGCTACCCGACTGGATCGAACAGTCGCGGCGCTATCTTTTGCAGAACGCGCTGATGGATCCGGAATCACGTGCTCCACTCGCGGACGTGAAAGGCCCGACGTCGACCTTGATCCGGCAGCCACTGATGGCTGTGCCGGAAATGCGCCTGCCCCCGCTTGAATAATGAGCGCGCCGCTATCGGCGCTGTGCGGTACGCGCGCCATTGCGCGCGTCGGCTGAGTTTCGCGTAGCGAGGCGTCGCAGAAAGGAGGTCATCCGGGCGCGTCGGATGGTCGGCAGGTCCGGTGCAGCCGTCGGACGTCCGGTCGAACTGCCGGCCGGCATCGCATTACCCGCCGTCAGTGCGACTGAACGGCCGTGCCTGTTCAGGAATGGCCGCATCGGCGGTCCATAGCGCGTTGCGAGCATCGATCGCCGGGAGTAATCGGTGTTTTCCTACAGCTCGCAGCGGTAATTGTTGGCATCGCGGTCGACTCGCCTGAGGCAGTCTGACGCTCGACCCGCCATTCGCAGACTTCGCGGTCGGGAAGGAGCCCGAGATGCCGGCACGATGCCGGGCGACGCAAGGGTCCAATCTTCCCAAGAGACAATGCCATGCCTATCCAGAACGCCTCTGCCAGTGTGACGGCCTCCGTCATCTTCTCGTGCGGTGCGCGAGCAGCGTATCCGCATTCGCACGCTCCAGGATTTCCGATGACCGATCGCGAGCTTCACCGGCGAGCGGAGATGATTGAGAAAGTCATCCGCGCCCGGCGTAAACTTCAGTTGCTGAGGGATCGCACGCAAGCACTGGAAAGTGCGCTTGGACGATTCAAGGCCCGTCGCGAAGCGATGCGCGCCTGACTACGGAGACCACGATGAACAAGGGCGATTTCGTTGGGGCCGCGTTGGTGCAGCCTTTGGGCAGCGACCAGATCATGACGCTCGGCGGCACCGCCGATGACTGGATTTGCACCTGGGTCGAAAATGGCCAGACGATGACGGGTCATTTCCAGCCGGAAGAGCTGCAGCTGGTTTCTGCTGCACGACAAAAAAAATAAAGTCCCGCCACGGCGCATCACTACCAGCGGGTCATGTTCAAAAGCGCAGTGGATCGAATGGAGCCGCCAACGCGCTGTCGATGCGCGCGACGAGCGCGCGTGGCATCGAGACGGACGTTGTCGGATGCCAGCGCTCGCCAGCATAACCATCGGCACTGAAATCCGATCGGTTGAGCAGTCTGAAAATCAGCTCGCAAACGGATCGAGCGCGAAGGCGTGTCGAACGATTTGCCCGTCGGATATCTCGACCCACGCGAATCGTCCGCGGATGCAGCGATTGAAATACGCAATCGGATCGACCGCCTGTGCCAGCAATGCGGCGACGACCGCCGGGACCGAATGAAACACGAATGCGCGACCCGATGCGAACGACACCGTGAGCTTGTGCTTGGGTGTGTCGTAGCTGGTCGTCCTGATGACGCGCATGCCATCCATGACGAATCCTCGCGAGTGGGGCTGCCGTTGCAGCCATTGATGACAGTGTGCGCCTCTGCGCGTCGTTACGCATGAATGGATAGCAGGTTTCGCGTTTCACAAGTATGGACGCCGCGCACGAGTCCGAACGAAACGATGCCGCATCGGCGACGTGCATGCCAACTGTCCGATTAACGAAATTGTGCGGTATGCGCATTCGATTCATCGGCGGTTTTGATTGACGCGCTTATGTTGTCCGGGCGGTTCGTCGGGAGACGCGTCGCTTTCGGGGCAACATATTTGCAGCACGTCCGCATCCCCTGCGACGTGCTGTTTTTTTTTGCATTGTCTGAGTTGGCTGTGTTTTTCGATACGCTGAGCGAATCGGTCTGGCGGGTGGCTGCCGCGAGCGCATGCGAATGAGGCGCGACGATTCCATGCGCTGTTGCTGACTCAGGCAATGCTCACAGCTATGCTCGCGACAAACCCAGCCGGATGAAATTCGTGCGCGAACTGTATCCAGAAATCGAGCCTTACCGTACACATCGGCTCGCCGTCGACGCCCTGCATGAACTCCACGTGGAGGAATGCGGGAATCCCGACGGGCTGCCCGTCGTATTTCTGCACGGTGGTCCAGGCGCCGGCGTGTCCCCTTACCATCGTCGCTTTTTCGATCCAAAACGCTATCGGATCGTGTTGTTCGATCAGCGTGGCGCGGGAAAATCCACGCCACAAGCGGAATTGCGCGACAACACGACCTGGCATCTGGTCGCGGATATGGAAACGATCCGCGAATACTTCGGTATCGAACGCTGGGTGGTCTTCGGCGGCTCCTGGGGTTCAACTCTCGCGCTTGCTTACGCGCAGAAATACCCCGAGCGCACGATCGGACTGGTGCTGCGCGGAATCTTTCTCGGACGTCCTGGCGAATTGCGCTGGTTCAACGAACTCGATGGCGGCGCCTCGTGGATTTTCCCCGAGCGCTGGGCGCGGTATCTGGACCATATTCCGCCGGAAGAACGCATGAACATGACGGAAGCCTACTGGCGCAGACTCGACAGCGACGACGCCACGGTTCGACTGGCCGCCGCACAGGCTTGGGGCTATTGGGAAGGAGGCAGTACGACGCTGGTGCACGATCCCGATGAACCCGGGAATTTCGAGGAGCCGCAAACGTCGATCAACCTGGCACGCGCCGAGGCGCATTATTTCCGCCACGGGATATTCCTGCAGTCCGATCAGCTGTTGCGTGACGTCGAACGCATCCGGCACATTCCGGCTACGATCGTGCAGGGTCGTTACGACATCATCTGTCCGGTGAAAAGCGCATTCGACCTTGCGAAGGCGTGGCCTGAAGCCGACTTCCGCGTCGTACTTGCCGGCCACAGTGCTGCCGATCCGGCCATCGTCGATGCGCTCGTGACGGCCACCGACGCAATCGTTGATCGCCACGGTTGATTTGCAAAGCGTCGGACATCGTCGCCGCAGTCGCTACGCATCGAGGCTTCGGGTCCCAGCGCATTGATTGGGGGCTGGATTGAACATGCGGGCAAGAAAAAGCCCGACCAACACAGCCGGGCTTGCCCTGATGGAGCAACTCTGAGGGCGCCGGGAGTGAAGCGGCGCCAACCAAGAGATGCGGACTCGAACTCGGATTTCAACGGGATCGAGCGAGGGTCAGGAATCGGAGAAGGTTGCAGCCGTTGCAAGATACCGGCAGTGGCACGACCCGATATTCTGATCAGGTCCAGATCAACGGGCACGCCGAATCATCGGGCAAAATGCGAAAGCCGACATCGATGTCGTTGTCGCGCTAATTTGTTCGCGTGCCGTCCGGCGCCAACAAGGTGGAACCGTCGACCAGTTCGCGAATCCGCTGTTCGTCGATTTGCCAATCGAGAATTTCATCCATCGCATCGGTGACCCGTCCCATGCCCGCGTTGTTGCGCGCGAATGCGCGAAGCGCAACGGCGAGCACACAGACTTGTCCTTCCAGCGCCTCGATGCGATTTTTCAGGACGACGGTGTCGTCCGTGAGCACGTCGTGCTCGCTCAAATCCGTCGGCAGTTTCATGTGCGCCCTGGCTCAAGCGACCCCCTGTGGCCGCAGGCGAAGACTACCTGCGAAAGGAGCGCATGCGACATTCCAGATGCATTTTTCCGAGATCTTTAACCCATCTTTACACACGGTTGCGGACGATCCCTCATGTGCGCTGGTGAGGGTTGCTCATCGATGCCGAAAAATGGAATTCCGCGCGGTCGGCTGCACCAAGTGCAAGCAACATGCTCGCGTTGTCGATCTGCATGTCTGGTGGATGAAGCGGCTCATGAGCAAGCGCTTCGCCGCGTGTCGGCGCGGAAACAGTCGTGGCGGGAACTTTTTTAAGCTTGTGCGCTTTGCTCGCAAATAATGTGCAACTTTCATCAGGTTTCAGCGTCGGGCTTCGGCAATTAGCCTTCCGACTGCATGGGTGTCGTCCGGTTCGCCTCGATCAGATCACGAACGTGCTGGCCATCGATCTCGCCGTCGAGGATTCGATCGACAGCCGTCGTCACTGCTGGTGCGCCACCCGATGAGCGCGCAAGGGCAGCGAGGGCCACGGCGAGCACGGACATTTGCCCCTCGAGCAATGCGACCCGTATTTTCAGCGCATCGATTTCTTGCTCGGCAGCCATCGGGTCGATCAACGGAACTGACTCATTATTCATGTTCTGAATCCCTGTGTGGCAGACGCTGTCACCTGTTGCCTGCGTGGAGTGATTGGCGTTCGGAACGGCTTTCGCGAATCAGATCGTGCGAAGTACGGGTGCACTGACAAATCGGTGCGCGCCGATTTCAGTCCATGCGAATTTTCCGAACACGTTCAGCTCGAAGGCCTCGTCCAGCGTATTTGCATCGGAAAGCAACGCCGCCACGTTCCGGGGTACCTTGTAAAAGACCATCTTTCGCATGGTATCGAAGGCGATCGTCAGGCGCTCGCCGTCCGGGTTGTATTCGACAAAATTGATAAGGCCGGGATAGTCCATGCAACAACAATGCACGTGGTCCGCTGAACATTCACCGCCAGCGCCTGCTCGCAGACGCCATTGGTCAGGTTTCGTTCTGCAGCATGAACGCGAACGGATTGGCGAGGCCGTGTACCACTCCGATGCGAATCCATGCTGTCCCAGGTCAACCGACTGCGGCGTGTTCCTGCAGGGCCCAGGGATATCGGTCGCGGATGGATCCCTGGAAGTAGGCGCAGCGGTTCTGCACGCACAGCAATGTTTCCGCTACGTACGGTGGCACTTCGTAGAAGACGATATCGCAGCCGGACTCGAAACCGACCGTGAGGCGGAGCCCGCACGCTTCGTAGTACACCGCGGCAATCTTGCCCGCATCGCGCAACATGTGTTCAGCCGTATCCATGTGCACAAGTTTGCATTGAACAGATGCCTGCTCAATGAACGCGGAACTCCTTTTGCCCTCTCGACGCGCCCGGAAAATCCCTCACGCGCAACGAAAGGTGCCGCTTCTAGGCCTCGAGTTTCCCGCCAATCGACGGAAATTTCCGCAGGTCATTCGCTGCAAAAGCGCGCCGCGTGACGTGACCATGCGAGAGCTCGATCCAAGGGTATTGTCCGCGAATGCTCCGCTCGAAATACGACACGGGATCCTGAGCTTGCGAAAGCAGGGCTGCCACTCGACCCGGCACCGCATGAAATTCGAACGAGCGGCCTGAACGGAAAGACACTGTCAACTTCCTTTTACCGGCGTCGTAATTCGTTTTGTTGATCAAGCGGGTTGCGTCCCTTTGTATGACGTGGCGTCAAGCGACGCGGAATCCGAGTACGAGATGGATGACGATGTTTTCAGCTCGGTCCAAGTGAAATGTTTTCGAATCCATCCCTCGAAGTAGGTCGCCGGATCGCTTTCAATCGCCAGCAGCTCTGCATTGATCGCCGGAACATTGTCGAAGACGAACGAGCGGCCAGAGTCGAAGGTCACGACGAGGCGTTCGGTGCCGGCATCGTAAGCGGTACTGACAATCTTCTCTGCACCTTGCATGCTGATCTTCCCTTTTGAATGCGGCGCATTGTCTACAAGAAAAGGCATGCAGGAGATGAACGTCGAAGCAGGCCATGCGTTGTCGTTCATGTTGTCCGTCGCTGGGTCGTCGCCACACCTCGCCTCAGCTCCTCGGCTATCGGCACCTGCAAACACATCGTCGGGAAGCGTGTTGGGCGCGCCGACGGAGCGTAAATACACTCCTGCTATCCCCATAGTCGGCGCGCCCGACCGTCAACATGCGATCACCCGACGCGCTTGCCATGAGTGGATTGCACTGGGCCAACTAGGCCATCTGCACCAGCGATAAATCGGTGATTTCCTACACGTCGTCGCGTCACCAGACCGTATCGTGGTTGAGGGGTGGCGGGCAATCTAGGCACCGACCCACCGAGTCGGCGATTTGCACTGGAATGGAAACCCAATGACGGCTGGAAGCCAAACGACGAAAGAGGAGGGACCTCCCTTTCCAGAGAACTTCCGCCATGGGTGCCACCACCAACGTACGAAATGCCCTAGCCGCCGTCACCGTGCTTGAGCGCGCTCGCGACGCATGCGTCAACTTGAAACCGATGGCGTGTCCGATGACGGACCTGGAACTCCGCCAACGTGCGCAGGTTGTCGCCCACGTCATCCAGGCAAGGCAAAAACTGCAGCTACTGCGCGACCGTTCCGAACGCCTGCGAGGCGACCTGGAGCGCTTCAAGGCGCGACGCCAGGCAATGAAGGAATGAACCAGACGGTCGGCGAATCGAAAGAAGGGTTGTCGAATGAGACGCGCAAACCAACGACCGTCGCGATCGATCTCGACGATTCAACCCAAGCGGCTTGGTGGGCGACGCATTTTGGCGTAACGCGTGTGCAGCTGTTGTTGGCGATCTTGCGGGCCGGCTGCGATGCGGAATCCGTAAGAAAGGCGCTGGGCAAATAGGCGCTCGGCAGCGCCCCCTTGCGAGTCGGTAGCGCGCACGCAGGACCTTTCGCTGCCTGGCATACGAGTCGGGCAGTTTTGCGATATGCAAGACTCGGCTGATCCGAAACCCGCGACCAGCGAGTTGCCCGGAAGCACGGTTGGGCAGTTCGCCTGTTTCGGGGACTTCCGACACTGGCCTGCAGGTTGCGACGGAAACTGCTGCCTTCAACGCACCGCCGACGATTGCGACGACATTGCGCGCAGTCGCGCAATGTCGGCGGCCGTCAGCTTGTCCGGATATGCATTGCCGAAGTGGCAGCGAACATAGTTCACGACTACGGCCACCTGTTCGTCGGACAAGCTGTTGTCGAGCTGGGGCATTCCACCCCGGCCGCGCAATACCACAATCGCCGGATAGAGCGCGTTTGCGAGATTCGAATTTTCGGACAGCGCTGGATAGTGGCCCGCGCCTTGAGCGCCGCGTGCGTCGGACATATGGCAACCTTGACAGATGGCCCGATAGAGAGACTCGCCGTCGCGCTGCGCGAAGCGTCCACGCTCCACCAACGTCCCGGGTGGAGAGAACAGGGGTAGCGGGTCGCTGAAGCAGCACACCGGCAATGCGATCGCCACGACAATCATGAGCTGTCGTGTCAACGCGAATGGTCCACGGCGTGAAGTGCGGGAAAGCGTCATGTCTTTCGCGGTCGTTCCGCGACAGCACGCTGATGCAGACGCCCGATCGCATCGATGGCGGACAACACGGCGCCTTCCTGCCAGGCGGGCAGGCGCGAAGCGTGTTCGCCCGCCAGCACGACGCGTCCGTCGATCTGGCACAGATTCTCGTAGTGCTTCTCGCGCGCATCCTCCGACCATTTCGCGAAGCAGCCATTCGCGAATGGCACGCGATGCCATGCGACGGAAATGCCGTTCTCGAATTCCACCGGGTACTGCGGATGTATTTGCGCACCGAATGTCATCGCCGCTTGCATTCGCTGCTCCGGTGTCATTGCGGTCAGCTCGTAGGCATTCGTCCCCCACATGTAGGCGCCGAGCAGAACACCCTTGCCGGACATGTTCTGGTCGGCCATCGGGTAGCTGATCATGCCGATTGGCAAGTCCGTGTAGCTGATGCCGCCGTAGATGCGGTCGTCCTCTTCCCAGAAGCGGCGTTTGAATTGCATGCCGATCTTGACGGAGGACTCGTAGGGAACCGCACGAATGGCTGCCGACATCGGCGCGCCGACGTTCATGTCGATCTGGCCAAGGATCGACAGTGGAATCGTGCAGACGCACCATTGTGCGTTGACCTGCTCGGGCGGTCCTCCACGTTTTGCATCGACGTAGAAGACGTTGACGCCGCGATCGTCCTGGTCGATGCGCACGACCTTGGCGTCGAACTGGACGAATGGCTCGACTTCGCGGTAGATCGCACGGGCAATGCGATCCATGCCGCCGACCGGCTGGAACATCGACGGAGCCAGTTCGTAGCGGGATGACGAGCGGAATGATCGCCACAGTTCGGAGTGCAGAAGGTCCTTGAGGGCGAGCGGATCGGAGAAGAGCGAACGTGAGGCGATCCCGCCGCCAGGATCGCGTTCAAAGCCGCGTGCGTCGCTGGCCAGTTCCGATTTCCTGTAGCAGAAGTCCTTGTCGAGGAAGCCGAAGGTGCGCAGTGCTTCGAGCAGCTTTTGCTTGTCTTCGACATCCAGTTCGTCGTCCAGATGACCGCGATTGACTGCCTTGCCGAGCAACTCGGCCACATTGCCCTGGAAGTCCGAATGCACGTGCCGGAAGCGCTGCGGTACACCGCCGAAGGCCTTGCGCGAATGCACGTAGGCATTGTGATTTACCTGCGTGAACGGCTCCAGCGGCACCTTGAACTGCTTGGCGTAATCGAGCATGGCGTGGTGGTGATACGGAATCCGCCATGGTCCTGGGTTGAGGTAGTGCCCCGGATCGAATTGACAACGCTGACGAACGCCGCCCAGTTCGGTGTACTCGTCTCCACCGCGCAGCGTCCATGCGCGTCCACCGACTCGATCGTTGTATTCGAGTACCTTGACCTGGTATCCGGCGCGATGCAGTTCGCAGGCGGCGACGAGCCCCGCCAACCCAGCGCCCAGTACGAGCACGGAAGCGCCTCGCGGAGCGTCGGAGAGATCGACCGGGCCGGTGTAGCTCGATTCACCTGCGAAGCCCAGCGTCGACATGGCCCGATACAACACGGCAGCGCCCGCCGATTGGCCGATTCGACGCAGCATGGCGCGCCGGCTTATCGGGAATGCGGAAATATCCACTCTCATGTTGCGGGTATATCCAGTTCTGGCGGAAAAGCGCTGGGAGCGAAGGGGCGAACGACGTGCCGAATCATGCGGACTGCGCCCAGTTCGAGCGCGCTTCCACAAAATTCATCCGACCAACTGAGTAGCGCGTTCGATGACGCGGCCGCTCTCGCGCAGTTCAATGAGCTGTATCGGGCTTTTCAGGATCAGCCACATTTGCGTGGTCCGAGTGCGGCAGAGGCAACAGCATCGGAACTCGCGCGCGATAGTTCAGGTATTTCGCGCCGAGGTTTTTGATCAGGTCGCGTTCTTCGAGACGAACGCCGACAACGATGTAAGCGCTCGTGACGAGCGCGAACAGAAGACGTCCTTGAGTCATCAGCGG
>JBDSBK010000414.1:0-5024 GCA_039921645.1 Dokdonella sp. | reverse complement strand
TCGCGGCGATGGAGCAGGCCCCGAATGCGCAGTTGCCGTCACGCGCCGTGCTAGGCATGCTGCAGGAGCTGCGCGATGACCTGCGTCTGATCATCGATGCCTCGTCGGCGCAGCAGCATGGCGAGCTTGCGTTTGCGGACCTGCTTGCGCCAATGCGCCATCGCATGACGCGGTTGTTCGAGGCACACGATATCGTTGCGCGCTGGCAGGTCGATGGTCTGGAACGGGTGTTTCTCGGCAATACGCAAAGCCTCGATGTTCTGCGCGTTCTGCAGGAGGCGCTCACCAACGTGCTCAAGCATGCCGACGCCCGTCGCGTCGATGTCGAGCTGCGCAACGACCCTTCGGCCCTGGTGCTGGAAGTGCGCGACAACGGCAAGGGCTTGGCCGATTCCAAAGAACATCATGGCACCGGCATGCGCAGCATGCAGGCACGTGCACGGCGACTGGGTGCATCGCTCACGGTCGCGTCCGATGCTGGCGGCACTGCGGTGTGCCTGCACCGGCCATGGCCGGTCGCAGCCGCGACGGTTGCCGTGTGAGCAAGTAGCGAATGCGCGCACTGCGGGCACTGTGCTCGAAAACACATTGAATGGGCAGGACAGGCGGAGCAGACAGCGCGATGGGATATCTGCTGAGATTGTTTTTCTACGGCGTACTCGTGCGCACCGTCGTGTTGTTCGTGCTCGGCCTCAACGTGCGCCATCGCGAACGCCTGCCGATCAGCGGCCCGGCGATCCTCGCGGCGAACCACAACAGCCATCTCGATGCGATGGCGATGATAAGCTTGCTGCCGGTGCGCCTGTTGCCGCGCGTGCGTCCGGTGGCTGCAGCCGATTATTTCCTGCGCAACAAATTGCTCGCGTGGTTTGCTTTGAACGTCGTCGGCATCGTGCCGCTGAACAGACAGCGCCAGCACATCCACGACGATCTGCTCGCGCCGGTTGCCGCAGCGCTTGAACGCGGCGACATCCTGATCTTTTTCCCCGAAGGGTCGCGCGGCGAACCCGAGCAACTCGCCGAGTTCAAGAGCGGCCTCGCGCGGATCGCCGAGCGTCGTCCGGACGTGCCGGTCATTCCGGTCTTCACGCATGGACTGGGCAAGGCGCTGCCCAAGGGCGAGTGGCTGATCGTGCCGTTCTTCGTCGACATCTTCGTCGGCGAGCCATTGACCTTCCATGGCGACCGTGCCGCGTACATGGAAGACTATCGCAGGGCGATGGCGGCGTTGGCGCAGGAGGAACGACACGCCGAATGGGGATGAGCGCGATTGCTTGCGAGACGGTCAGGTCGCGCGCGGTTCCGTGACGGTGGCCGCGATCACGACAGCAGTAGCGACACGTCGTTTGAACAACAGCACTCGCGCGAGCCAGTAGAACATCAGCACGAGAACCAGCACGACCGGAATCGCGAGCAAGGCGGTCTTGCGCAACGGTGCGGGGAAGAACTTCGCCTGGCCGAGAAAAAAAGAGCTCGTCGCGATCCACATCGCAAAGGTCATGCGCCACAGATGACGGGCCAGCCGGTGCGCACCCTGGATGTCGCGGACCCACAGCAGGCGTGCGTCGAGCAGGGCACCGAGCAGGGCCAGGCTGCTGAACATCAGCAAGGCTTGCACGGGAAGGCCGTCAACCTGGCCACCGCCGCTGTTCACGGCTTCGATGCCGACCTTGAAGCCGAACGCAGCGATCATCAACGCGATCAGCATGAACGCCGTGAGCAATGCACGCGTTTGCTCGACCGTGCGCCGCACCGTGAGCAGCGAGGTGCTGACAAGATAGAAAGTCAGTACGCCGGCGACCACGGAAATCCTGTTCGGCTTCGGCCCGAATGCAGCCATTTCCGCGCCGAGGGCCGACATCACCCACATGGCAGCTACGAAGACCAGACCGCTTTTGCGATGCAGCCACGACCCCTTCGCGGCGTAGAGCGCAACCGCGCCCGATGCGAGCGCGAGCAGCCCGGCAATGATGTGAATGAACTTCATGTCTCGATCCTCTTCGGTGGATGGCGCAGATCGGCGGCGCATCAAACGTGCCTCGGCGATGACGCGGGGTTGAACGCGATCTACGAGGATGATTCACCAACAAGCCGGCGTTGCAGAAGCGGCATGCGACGCACGACCTCAGGTCGTCATCGAGTTGCGCCTGGGGCGGACGAACGCAGAGCATGGGCCTTGTCCGGCGAACGATCTGCAACAGGCGCGTGGAATGGATCTGGCCTCATACCGCGCGTGCGACGATTTTCTCAACCGGCGCGTATGAGCGCGTGCGCATGCGTCCGTCGGTCTCCGGCGTCGTTCATCCACCCGCCCGCGTAGCTCGTCCGATCCCGTCTTCCGCGCAGGTTCGTCGCGGGCGACAGTGCGTGCATGCCGCATGCATGTTCGCAAAAACGGAACCCGCTCTCATGACCCATCCACTCGATGCCGCGACTCGTGCTGCAGTGTCGCCCGCCGGCCAATGGTCCGGTCATCAGCCGCCCGCGGGTCTTCTATCGATTGCTGCGATGCCTCAGCGCAGTGCCTCGCTCCACTGGTCACTCAACGCCTTGAACGCTGCCGCCACCTCGTGGTTCTTCGTCGCCGTGCTCGGCCAGTTGATGCTCGTCGTCTTCGTCATCGGTTTCTATGGACGTGCTGCCGCACAAGGTCACTTCGAAACGTGGAACAAGGTGCTGCCGCATGGATATGTCGTCGGCGACACCGTCGGCAACCTGATCGTGTCGATGCACCTGATCTTCGCGACCCTGATCATCATTGGTGGTGCATTGCAGCTGACCACGGGCGTGCGCCGCCTCTTTCCGACGTTCCATCGATGGAACGGCCGCGCGTATCTGGTTTCCGCGTTCGTGATGAGTCTTGGCGGACTGGCGATGATCGCGACACGCGGAGCGGTTGGCGGATCCGGGCAAACGCTCGCCATCGTCATCAATGCGGTGCTGGTCATGGCGTTTGCCGGGATGACGTTGCGCCACGCGCTCGCGCGCCGATTCGATCTGCATCGCCAATGGGCGCTGCGCTTGTTCCTGGTAGTCAGCGGCGTCTGGTTCTTCCGCATCGGCCTGATGTTCTGGATCCTCGTGAACCGGGGCCCCGTGGGCTTCGACCCGCACACCTTCCGCGGACCAGCGCTCACGATCATCGCGTTTACCCAATACCTGCTGCCGCTGTTCGTGCTCGAACTCTACTTTCGTGCGCAGCGCAGCATCGAGCCACGGATGCATGTCGCGATGACTGCGAGCCTGTTCGTGCTGACCCTGGCAACCGCAGTCGGTATCTTTGCAGCAAGCATGATGCTGTGGCTGCCGCGCCTTTGAGCGCCCTGGCCGTGGAGGGTCGGTGATGACAAGCCCGAAAACCACTGGTCGCACGATCGGTGTGCTGCTGCTGGTGCAAATGATCTGCGGTCCGTTGGTGAACTTCGTCTTGTTGGGCGTCTTGTCCAAGGACCCGCCAGGCTTTCTCGTGGCGGCAGCGGCAAATGCGCGGCAGATCAGTCTCGGCGCACTTGTCGGGTTGGGCATGGGCGTGCTTTCGCTCGCCATCGCGATCGTGGCGTGGCCGATGGTCCGTCGCTGCAACGAAAGAATGGCGCTCGGCTTGCTTGCGCTTGCGATCATCGGCGTCGCGCTGAGCGGCGTCGAGCAGTCGGCGGTATTGTCGATGCTGTCCTTGAGCCAGGCCTATTCAAAAGCGACGGGCGACGCCGCCATGTTCCAGGCGCTCGCGTTGACGGTCGGCGCGGCGCGCACGTGGGCGCACACCATGCACCTTCTCGTCGAAGGCGGTGTGATCTTCGTGCTCTATGGCGTGTTCTACCGGTATGCATTGATTCCGCGCGCGTGGGCTGCATTCGGGATGGTGGCTGCCACGCTGTTGATCTCGGCGGTAGCGATGTCCGTATTTGGCCATGCCTTCGAGTTTCCGCTGCTGATGCCATTGGGCTCGAGTCAGCTCGCGCTGGTCGTGTGGCTGATGGTCAAGGGTCTCGCGGAGCCGCGACAGCCGTTGCACGTCGGGGCGCCATCGGCGGCCTGACTGGTTTATCGTCGCAGCATGACGCACGCTGAAGGTTCTCCATTGCCACGAGGCCTGGCCCGCATTTTCGCGTGGCGGCGCGTGCGGGTTGCGCTCATCGCTTCCGTCGTGCTCAGCCTGCCCATGCTCGTGACGTGGAAGATTTCGATTGCGATCCTGTACGCACGCGTCATGTTCATAGGCCTCGCTCTGCTGCTGCCTTTCGGCGTGTTCGAGCGCTGGCCGAAGCGCCTGCCAGGCTGGCTCGCACGGTGGGCCTTGCAGGTGGCCGCCGTGGCCATTACGGTGCCCTTCGCGGTCGCCATTGCCTATTGGCTCACGACGCTGGGACTTGAGCAGGCCTGGTACCACGACAAGGAGCGGCTCGGCGGTTATGCCGGCATGACGATTCTTGGCCTGCTGGTGTCGCCGTGGATTACCGTTTCCGCGCTGCTGCGCCAGATCAAGGACGAAGCGCGCAATCAGGCGCTCGCGTTCGAGCTCGAACGCAGCGAGTACGAACGCCAGGCACTCGACGCGCGTATGCGTTTGCTGCAGGCGCAGGTCGAGCCGCATTTCCTGTTCAACACGCTGGCGAATGTGCGTGAGCTGGTGGATTCCGGTTCGGCGCAAGCGTCGATGGTGCTCGGCAGCTTGATCGCCTATCTGCGCGCCGCCGTGCCGCGACTGCACGAAACGACCACGACGCTGGGACAGGAAATCGATCTCGTGCGCGCCTATCTGGAAGTGATGCACATGCGCATTCCCGACCGCCTGCAGTTCACGCTGCACGTCGACGAGGCGGCGATGGATCTGTTCTGCCCGCCGGTGACCCTGCTGACCCTGGTCGAGAACGCCGTGCGCCATGGCATCGATCCGGGCGAGGAGGGCGGCAGGATCGACGTGTGCGTGCGTGTGCGGGAGGGACGCTGCCTCGCCGGCGTCGTCGATACCGGTGTGGGCCTCGCGCAGGCAGGCGATGGACTCGGCACCGGCTTGTCGAATC
>JBDSBK010000413.1:0-9146 GCA_039921645.1 Dokdonella sp. | reverse complement strand
ACCGCACTTTCGTCAACCGAGGCGGCGCCATCGATGACCTCGCCGTCGCCTGGAACCACTTCGCCGGCCTTGATGACGACGAGATCGCCCTTGCGCAGATCCGAAGCCGGAACCACGGTCACCTGATCGCGCTTGTCGGGTGCTGCGATCTTGTGCGCCAGCACGTCGCGGCGCGCACCGCGCAACGCCTGCGCCTGGGCCTTGCCGCGACCTTCGGCGATAGCCTCGGCAAAGTTTGCAAAGAGCAGCGTGAACCACAACCACATGCCGACCCAGAAAATGAAACCGGCCGGCGCTTCACCGTGACCGAATACCGCTTGCAGCCACAATGCAGTCGTGAGAATGCTGCATACGAACACGACAAACATCACCGGGTTGCGGAACTGCTGTCGCGGGGAGAGCTTTCGAAACGCGTCAGCAATCGCGGGAACCATCAGTTCCTTGCTCAGCGCGCTTGTACGCACAGTGGTCGATGTCATTTCAGTAAGTCCTGGTATTCCCGTTCGCCCGCGACGATCGCAAGGCGATGTGCGAGACCCGTTCGCACCGAGTGCGAACGTGATGGGATGGATGCATTCAATGCCCGAAGGCCGACAGGTGTTCGGCGATCGGTCCAAGCGCCAGCGCCGGCAGGAACGTCAGGGCGCCAATGACGATGACGGTGCAAGCGAGCAGCACGACGAACAGTGGCGTGTGCGTGGGCAACGTGCCGGCGGACTGGGGAATGTGCTTTTTCGCGGCAAGCGAACCGGCGATCGCGAGCATGCCGATTGCAAGCGGGAAGCGCGCGAGGAACATCACGACGCCGAGCAACGCATTGTAGAACGGCGTGTTTGCGGAGAGCCCGCCGAACGCGCTGCCGTTGTTGTTCGATGCCGACGACATCGCGTAGAGGATTTCGCTGAAGCCATGGATGCCGGGATTCGAAATGCCGGCGAGGCCTGCAGGCGCGAGCACTGCGATAGCAGTGCCAATGACGACCAGCGCACACGGAATCAACACGACCAGACTGGCCATCTTCATTTCGTAGGCTTCAATCTTCTTGCCGAGATACTCGGGCGTGCGCCCTACCATCAGTCCGGCGATGAAGACGGCCACCACCGCAAAGGCGAGCATGCCGTACAGGCCGCTGCCGATGCCACCGAAAATCACTTCACCCAGTTGCATCAGCCACATGGGCATCATGCCACCGAGCGGTGTAAAGGAGTCGTGCATCGCGTTGACCGAACCGTTCGATGCCGCTGTCGTCGCAGTGGCCCAGAGCGTCGAATTCACGATGCCGAAGCGCACTTCCTTGCCTTCCATGTTGCCGCCCGCTTGCGTGGCCGACGCCAGCTGATCTGCGCCCAGGGGCGAAAAACCGGGGTTGCCGCCTTGTTCCGCGGCCGTGCAGGCGAGCAGCAAGGGGATGAAGATGACCAGCATCGTCGCGAGCAGCGCCCAACCCTGACGGCGGTCGCCGACCATCTTCCCGAACGTGTAGCAGAGCGCTGCCGGGATCAGCAAGATGGACAACAGTTCAAGAAAGTTGCTCAGTGGCGTCGGATTTTCGTAGGGATGTGCCGAGTTGACGTTGTAGTAGCCGCCGCCGTTCGTGCCCAGCTGCTTGATCGCAATCTGAGAGGCCGCCGGGCCGAGTGGCAATGATTGCTCGATCACTTGCGACTCTTTCGTCACGTCCTTGCCCGCCGCATCCTTTTGCGAGTTGCCTTCGGCGTCCTTGACCGTTTCGGTCGCCGTGGTCGTCTGCAACAATGGGACAGTCTCGTACGGCTTGAAGTTCTGCGGCACACCCTGCGAGGTGAGCACGAGTGCCAACAGCAGCGACAGCGGCAGCAGCACGTACAAGGTGCAGCGCGTCATGTCGACCCAGAAGTTGCCGATGCCGCTGGCGCTCTTGCGCACAAAGCCGCGGATCAGCGCGATCAGGACGGCAACGCCGGTCGCAGCGGACAGGAAATTCTGCACGGCCAGTCCGAGCATCTGGGTCAGATAGCTCATCGTCGACTCGCCGCCGTACCCCTGCCAGTTGGTGTTGGTGGCGAAGCTGATCGCCGTGTTCATCGCAGAATCGGCGCTGACGGCCCCTAAACCTTGCGGATTCAGCGGCAGCCACTGCTGGGTGCGTTGCAGCAGGTAGACGACGAGCAGACCCAGGACGTTGAACACGAGCATCGCGAACGCATAGCGCTTCCAGCTCATGTCCTCGTCGGGCTTGATGCCGGCCACGCGATACAGTCCGCGTTCGAGTGGGGCGCCGAGGCGATTCACGCGATTCGGCGCGTCGGCGAAGACGGCAGCCATGTAGGCGCCGAGCGGTTTTACCAGGAGTACGAGCACGACCAGGTAGAGGCCGAGCTGCAGATAGTCATTGGTGGTCATTCGAACCACTCCGGTTTCAACAGCGCGATCGTCAGATAGATCGAGAGCGCCAGCGCGATAAGCGCGGCAAACACGTACAAGATATTCATCGGTGAGTTTCCTCGCGGTACCGGAAGACGCAGATCGCGACCATGGAGACAGGCATGGCGGCGGCCGCTGCGGGAAGGTTGGTCACTTCCGCTCCTCCAGGCCGGCGCATAGCTTGATGTAACCGCAGGTCAGTCCGACCACAACCACGAGCAAGGCGAGATAAGCAGCATCCATGACGATGTGTCCGCGTTGAAACCAGCGATCATTCTGGTGATGCGCACATATGCAGGGCGTATGGATTCACGACAGCGATATATAAATGACGTATAGATCGCCACGAGGGCTCACTGCCGCCGCGTAGTGGAATGCCTGCGCGGACGATGGCCGATCTCCGGCACGCCTCCGGGTCGCCAGTTCGAATCAATCCAATGCGGCGGGAAATCGGGACGAAGTCATGTCGGCGGCATTTTTGCGTGCAGAATATGCGTTCCATTGACTGACACCGGTTGCCATGTTCACTTTCCTGCGCGTGTTCTTTTGCCTGTCGTTGCTGCTTGCGGTTGCCTGCGCGTCGACACGGGCGGGCAAGCCGCGTACAGACGTCGCCGAAGGCGCGCATGCGCAGCTTGCGATTCTGGAATCAACCGACCTGCATTCGAACATCCTCGGCTACGACTATTACCGACTCGCCGAGGACAAGTCGCTCGGCTTCGAGCGCATGGCGACCCTGGTCAAGGACGCGCGCAAGGAATTTGCGAATACATTGCTGTTCGACGCCGGCGATACCATCCAGGGCACTGCGTTGGCCGACTATCAGGCACTGGTCAAGCCGGTTCGCTGCGACGAGGAACTGGCGATCTATCGCGTCATGGATGCGCTGGGCTACGACGGCGGCACGATCGGCAATCATGAATTCAACTACGGCCTGCCCTACCTCGCCCAGGTCACCGACCGGCCGATGCATGTCGACGGCGTTGCAGACAGGTATTGCGCGGGACCGCACTATCCGCTCGTGCTGTCCAACGTGGTCAGCACGCGTGATCAGCAGCCGATCTTCGCACCGTACGCGGTGATCCAGCGCAAGCTGAAAATGCGAGATGCAGCTGGGCAGGACATCGAGGTGCCCATTCGTATCGGCATCATCGGATTCACGCCGCCGTTGATCACGGATTGGGACAAGCGCAACCTCGAGGGCAAGGTCACCACGAAGGGTCTGGTCGAAGCTGCGCGCGAATACCTGCCCAAGCTGCGTGCCGAACATGTCGATCTCGTCATCGCGATCTCGCACGGCGGCCTCGACGCGTCGCCATACAGCGGCAGCGCGATGGAAAACGCGAACTGGTACCTGTCGCAGGAGCCGGGCATCGATGCGCTGCTGCTCGGCCACTCGCATCAACCGTTCCCGGACCCGGGCAATGCGAAGTCGCGTTTCGCCAACATGCCGGAGGTCGATAACCAGCGCGGCTTCGTACACGGCAAGCCGGCCGTCATGGGCAACTTTTTCGGCAAGAGCCTCGGCGTGATCGATCTCGCGCTGGTGCGCCGCGACGGACGCTGGCAGATCGATCCTGCCGCGACACATTCGGAAGTGCGCGACATCAGGAAAGCGGATGGCTCGTTTGTCGCGCCCGATCCGCAGATCGCGAAACTCGTGCAGGAGACGCACGCCGCGACGATCGCATACGTATCGCAGCCGATCGGCGACAGCGATTTTGCGATGACGAGTTACTTTGCCGAAGTCGGCGAAGTCACCGCGCTGCAACCCGTCAATACCGCGCAGCGCGAATACACCGAGCGCTACATCGCGAAAAACCTGCCGCAATACGCCGGCATTCCGGTGCTCTCGGCGGCGGCGCCGTTCAAGACCGGATTCAGCGCCGCCAACGACTACACCGACATCGCGGCCGGGCCCCTTGCACTCAACAATGCGGCCGACCTCTACCTGTATCCCAATACGCTGACCGCGGTGAAGATCGACGGCGTGATTCTCAAAGGCTGGCTCGAACATTCGGCCGGGTTGTTCAATCGCATCGACCCGATGAAGCCCGAGCCGCAGGACCTGATCAACCACAAGTTTTCCGGCTACAACTTCGACGTGATCCAGGGTGGCCTGAGCTACGTCATCGACGTGACGCAGGCGCAAGGCGAACGCATCCGCGAGCTGACTTATCGTGGCAAGCCGGTCGATGCAACGCAGGCTTTCATCGTCGTGACCAACAATTATCGGGCCAGCGGCGGTGGCCATTTCCCCGGACTCGATGGCGGCAACATCGTGCTGTCGGCGCCGGACGCGAACCGCGACGTGCTGATCGAGTGGGTGCGCGAGCGCAAGCGAATCACGCGTGCGCTGGATGGATCCGATCGCAACTGGCGTTTTGCGCGGGTGAAGATCGCAGGGCCGGTCGTGTTCACGTCCGCCACGGGCAAGCTCGATGTTGCCAAAGCCGGCGGGCTCGACAATGTGAGCGTGCTCAAGGACAACGGTGACGGTTCGTCGAGTTATGTGCTCGATCTCGGCATTGCGCAGGGCAAGAACCGCTGAACTTTCGCAAAATTCAGCCCACTGACGTTGCCACCATCCCCACCCAACCCTCCCCTTGAAGGGGAGGGCTTATGCACTGCTTTGAAGTCGTCCCCTTCAAGGGGAGGATTTACGTGGGGATGGTGTTTCCAGCATGCGACATGCCTCGCAGCTGATGCCGCTCCTGCAACTGCACGCCGAAATCGCGTCATCCGCCCCGTTGAACTGGATCCCGTGTCAGCAGCAATCCATGGCCTGCATCGGATGAGTTCACCCTGAACTCACTTAACGTGGATGGTGATCTTCTTCGACACCAGCGGAGGATCGAACTGCATGTGTTTCGCGTCGCCAAAATCCAGCTGCAACGTATGCGTGCCAGGCTCCAGATGGATCGTGTCTTCGGTCTGCGCCTTGCCATAGTGCTTGTGCGTCGCGTCGTTAGGAATCGGCGCATCCAGCGGCGGCAGTTCCTTCGCATCGATGAGCAGATGATGGTGGCCGCTTCCTGGCGTAGCATCGGTGCTCGGCGCGAGCGCGAGCCCTTTCATGCCGAACGTGACCTTGACGTCCTGCCCGACGGTCGCGCCGGTCTTGGGCGAATCGATGAAGACCTTCGCATAGTACGGCGCGTGTTCGCGCGTCATTGCAGCGGGTTTCGCGGCATCCTGTGCGTTGGCAACACCAGCGGCGCATGTCAGCGCGACTGCAAACAGCGAGAGTGAGCGCATGGGTCAGTCCTCGGTTGGAGAGCAGCTTCGCATCATACGCCGGGCGACGCGCCCGCATTGTCATTCATCCGTTGCGTCCCCACGTGTGAGCGACCGCGCCGACCATCCGATGCCCGAAACGACTGTCCCATGAGCGAAACCCGATCCGCCAGCGTGTTCTCGATCATTCGCCGCCTCTGGCCCGAGGTGTGGCATTACCGTGCGCGCGTCGGGATCGCCTTGCTGTTTCTGGTCGCCGCCAAGGTCGCGAACATCGGCGTTCCGCTGATCATGAAGAGCTTGATCGACAAACTCGATCTGACGCCGAAACCTCTGTTGATCCCGATCATGCTGCTGGTTGCCTATGGCGCGCTGCGGCTGTCGACGTCGCTGTTCCAGGAACTGCGCCAGATCGTGTTCGCGCGGGTGCTTGCGCGCACGTCGCGGCGCATCACCCTGCGCGTGTTCGAACATCTGCACGCGCTGTCGCTGCGCTTCCATCTCGATCGACGCACCGGTGGCGTCGCGCGCGACGTGGAACGCGGCATGACGGCCACATCGGACCTGCTCGACTGGACGATCTACACGATCCTGCCCACCCTGCTCGAAGTCGCAATGGTGTGCTCGATCCTGATTGCGCGCTTCGACTGGACGTTCGCGGCGATCACGCTGGGCACACTCGCCGCGTACATTGCGTTCACCTTTTCGATTACCGAGTGGCGCCTGCGCTTCTACCGTGCGGCCAACGCGGCCGACACCGAGGCGAACGAGCGCGCGGTGGACTCCCTGCTCAACTACGAGACGGTCAAGTACTTCGGCAACGAGCGCCACGAATTCGGTCGCTACGACGCCAGTCTGGTCAAGCTCGAGGAGTCGACGGTCAAGAGCCTCAAGACACTGGCCGTTCTGAATATCGGCCAGTCGGGCATCGTTGCGCTGGGACTGACCCTCCTGCTGTGGCGCGCAGCCAGTGGTGTCGTTGCGGGCACGATGACGATCGGCGATTTCGTGCTGGTCAACGCATTCCTGATCCAGTTGTCGATTCCGCTGAATTTCCTCGGCATGGTGTATCGCGAGGTCAAGCAGGCGCTGATCAACATCGAACGCATGTTCGCCCTGCTCGGCCAGGCGCGCGAAGTGGAGGATGCTCCGGATGCGCCGCCGCTGGCCGTTCGCGGCGGTGAAGTGCACTTCGAGAACGTCGATTTTCACTACAACGCGGACCGGCCGATCCTGGCCGGCGTCGACTTCCGCGTACCGGCCGGCCATACGGTCGCTGTCGTCGGGACCACCGGTGCCGGAAAATCCACTCTTGCGAGACTGCTTTTCCGCTTCTACGACGTCAGCGGCGGCCGCATCACGATCGATGGACAGGACATACGCTCGGTCACGCAGGCATCCCTGCGCGCGGCGATCGGCATCGTTCCGCAGGACACTGTGCTGTTCAACGACACGATCTACTACAACATCGCCTACGGCCGCCCGGATGCAAGCCGCGAGGAAGTGATCGCAGCCGCGAAGTCCGCGCATATCCACGACTTCATCGAATCGCTGCCGCAGGGATACGACACCGGTGTCGGCGAACGCGGGCTCAAGCTCTCGGGCGGCGAAAAACAACGCGTCGCGATCGCGCGCACCTTGCTCAAGAACCCCGCAATCATGGTCTTCGACGAGGCGACCAGCGCGCTCGACACGCGCACCGAGAAAATCATCCAGGGCGAACTCTCCGGCATCTCGCGCGGACGCACCAGCCTGATCATCGCGCACCGTCTGTCGACAATCGTCGATGCGGACCAGATCATCGTGCTCGAACAGGGCCGCATCATAGAACGCGGCAACCATTCGCAATTGCTGGCCCAACGTGGCCGCTACGCCCAGCTGTGGGCCATGCAGCAACGCGAAGGCGCAGAGCGGCCGGTCGAAAACCCGGCGACCGTCCAAGCCTGACATTGGCCGTCAGTTTTGCTCGCGGCAATGACGCATGTGGCGTCCGGATCGTGCTCCCGAATCCGTCTGTGTACGGCATGGTCCTTGCTTTAGGTCACCCGCTCGTCATACCCCGGGGACACCCTTGAACATTCCCAAGACCCACACCGTGTGCGTCGTCGGCGCCCCTGCCGATGTCGCAACACGCATCAATGCCCTGCTCGATGAGCAGCGCACCCAGCTCGAGGCACGTTGGCGGCCGGGCGATCACGCCAGTGCCGATTTGCTCGTCATCGACGCCGATTCGGTCTATGGCCACATGGACTGGCTCAAGGCAACCTCCAGCGGTCGAATGATCGCCGCTTACACCAAATCGCCCGAATCATATGAAAGCTACTTTTCTCTACGCCAGCCCGTCACGGCGGCCGACCTGGTTTCGCTGCTGAATCGAGTCGCCGCTCGCCTCGGTGGAGCCGAAGCACCCGTTGCATCGGCAAGCTCGGCGAAGACGGTCGACAAGGCGACGCCCGCTCCGTTCCGCACATCGGATGAAGCGGTGGCCATGGTCGCTGCGGTTCGCGCAGCGGCGGCACCGGCCGTCCCCGTCGTTGCTCCGAAGATCGAAGTCGCGATGCCGAAGGTAGCGACAGCCTCGGTTCCGACTCCGGTTGTAGCGCCCAAAGTCGAGGCGACGCCCGCCGCCGCGCCGCATGCGCCATCCGCAACGCCGCGCGGTATCCAGTTGCTCGACCTGCTCGAACCGGATCCGGTGCTGAAGGGTCGTTTACGCCTCAGTGCCGAAGGTTTGCCGACCTTGCTGCTCGATCCGCGTGAGCGCACCTGGCATTCGGCGTCGACCCTCAAAGCACTTTCGGACTGGTGTACGCGCTCGTTGACCGCGAACGACGTGCACTACGCGGACGACATCGAATTCGCGCAGGAAATCGTGGCAATGCCAGGCCATCCGTACACGCGCCTGCAGTGGCTCGCACACGTGGTCCGTGGCGAAGGTCAGCTTGATGCAGGACTGGATGCGAATGCACGCTACAAGCTCGCGCGCTGGCCGCAGAGCGAGCGCGAATTCCCGAAGCACTTCCGCATCGCGACGATGATGCTGAAGCAGGCAGGTACGCTGGAAGAGATCGCCGAACAGGGCGGCGCAACGATTGCGGATGTCGCAAACTTCATTAACGCGTATCATGCGCTCGGTTACATCGAAGTCGACGGCGCCGAACGCGCGTCCGAAGGCGCAAACCGCAGCGGACTTTTTGGTCGGATGCGTAAAACGTCGACGAATTAAGTTGACGAAAGCGCGAGCGATCACTATTCTCTCGCGCCTCTCTCGGGGCCATAGCTCAGCTGGGAGAGCGCTTGCATGGCATGCAAGAGGTCGCCGGTTCGATCCCGGCTGGCTCCACCAGATTTCAGGTTTTGGTTCCAGATCAAAAGTTCGGGTTTCACGGGTTTTCCTATGCGTCCCCATCGTCTAGAGGCCTAGGACACCGCCCTTTCACGGCAGTAACAGGGGTTCGAATCCCCTTGGGGACGCCAAGAAAGTGAAGGGCGAGAATGGATCAGGA
>JBDSBK010000412.1:0-3064 GCA_039921645.1 Dokdonella sp. | reverse complement strand
TGGACCTATGCCTGGAGCGCAACGCGCGATTTCGTGAATACCGTATTGGAGGACGCTTCCGCATGAACATGCCCTTGCCGCGCACGATCGCCGAATACCTGGAACAGCTGCGTGCTGCGTTGCGCGGCGCCGATCCCGCGCTGATCCAGGACGCGCTCTACGATGCCGAAGACCATCTGCGTTCGGAGTTGTCCGAGAACCCGGGCAAGTCCGAGGCGGAAATCCTCGCGAAGATTGCCAACAGCTATGGCGCGCCGGATGAAGTCGCGGCGATCTATGTCGACAAGGAACAACAGGTCGAGAAGGCGCTGCGTTCGCCGCCGCCGCCGCCGCGCAGCAGCGCGCTCGGTCGGTTCTTCGGCGTGGCTGCCGATCCGCGCGCCTATGCGGCGCTGTTCTACATGCTGCTTTCGCTGGCGACTGGCATCTTCTACTTCACCTGGGCGGTGACCGGCATCTCGCTGTCGATCGGCTTGTCGATCCTGATCTTCGGCATCGCATTTGCCGTGCTGTTCTTCGGCACCGTGCGGGTGTTGTCGCTGGTCGAGGGACGCATCATCGAGGTCATGCTCGGCGAACGCATGCCGCGTCGACCGCTGTACGCGAACACGGAAAAATCCTGGCGTGGACGCGTCAAGGACATGTTCACCGACCCGCGCACGTGGTCGACCTTGTTCTACATGGTGCTGATGCTGCCGCTCGGCATCATCTACTTCACGATTGCGATCACCGGCATTTCGGTATCGCTCGCGCTGATGGCCGCACCGGTCGCGGCGCTGCTCTCCAACTACGGTGTGATCGGCGGCGGCATTTACTTTGATGGCGATGTCTTCATGCCGCCGCTGATCCTGACCCCGATCGTGTTTGTTGCGGGCTTCTGCCTGCTGTTCGGGATGCTGCATCTTGCACGTGGCATCGGTCGACTGCAGGGCGCGCTGGCCAAGCATCTGCTCGTGATGTCGACCAGCTGAGTCGCTCAAGCGGCGCGGCGCGTTCCCAGGATTGCGTCGCGCTCGTGCAGGCGCTGCAGGATCGCGGCGCCGGATGCCTGCAGTCCGGGGTCGTCGGCTCTGCCGATGTCATGCAACAGCGCAGCGAGGCACGCGTTGCCACTGTGTTCGCGATTGGCTTGCAGGCGTTCGATCAACAATGCGCTCAACGGATCGATTTCGAGGAAGCGCACGTCGTCGTGGCGATCGCGCACCAGCAGGAGCAGCACCGGTTGTTCGCTCGGCGCATCCGGACGGAAGTCGGCGCTGATCCGATGCACCGGGTAGTGATACGCGAGCACCCGCGCGGTCGGTGACACGATCGGCACACCCGTGAGCAGGTCGCCATCGGGATCGTGATCAACATCGGCAATATCGCGTTCGTCGAGCGTGAGCGCGAGTTCGCTCCACTCGTAGTGCGCCAGTTCGAGCAGGAACGGCGGATCGCCGAGTTCGCGTTCCGCGCGGCTTTCCAGATGGCGGATGAACTCGCGCGCAATCTCGGTGAACAACGGCGTATGCGACCGGTGATCGCGATAGAAGTCGCGCACCAGTGCGTTCCACGCGGCATCGTCGTACAACGTGCGGATGACCGGAAAATTCGCTGCGAGCAGGCTTTCAATGTTGTTGAAGAACAAGTCGGTATAGATCGCCATGCGTCGCGGTTCGACGTCGGCCGGGCGCGGCACGTTCGCGGGATCGCGGATGTGTGCGGCAAACGCGAATTGCAGCGCGTGCGTGCGATCAGGCGCTGCGGACATCGCGCACCTGGATCGCATCTTCGCTGCGCGCATGGTCGCGCTGGATCGAACGTATCGTTTCGATTTCGGCGATGAGTTCCGCAAGCGGCGGAAAATTGAAATCGCGTTCGACCAGGGTCGGTCGCACGCCGAAGTTGCGGTAGGCGCGCGCGAGCAGCTGCCATACCGGATCGATGATCGCCGCACCGTGCGTGTCGACGAGCAGATCAGGCGCTTCGACGTAGTGCCCGGCGATGTGCACGTAGGCGATGCGCTCGCCTGGCAGCGCGTCGAGGAACGCGTCCGCGTCGTAGCCGTGGTTGACGCTGTTGACATGGATATTGTTGACGTCGAGCAGCAGGTCGCAGTCGGCTTCCGCGAGCACCGCGTTGATGAAATCGATTTCGCGCATTTCCTGGCCGGGCGCGGCGTAGTAGGAAACGTTTTCGACCGCGATGCGCTGGCCGAGAACATCCTGTGCATGGCGAATGCGTGCGGCAACGTGATGAACGGCCTCTTCGGTAAACGGAATCGGCATCAGATCGTACAGATGGCCGTCGTCGGAGCAGTACGACAGATGTTCGGAATAAATCGAGATCCCGTGCGCGTCGAGCAGTCGGCGAATGCGCGCTAGCAGGGTTTCATCGAGTGGCGCGGGGCTGCCGAGCGACAGTGAAAGGCCGTGGCATACGAAGGGATGGCGTTCACTCAGTTCCCGCAAATTGCGACCGAGGCGGCCGCCGACGCCGATCCAGTTTTCGGGCGCGATCTCGAAGAAATCGATGCCCGGGTTGGAGCCTTGAGCGTGCTCGAAATGAGCCTGCAGCGGACCCAGAAGGGCCCGCCGCAGACCAAGTCCTGCGCCGTCAATCGGCTGGCGAGGACGTGTCGACATGGATCAGTGCTTGCCGCCGCAGCTGCCTTCGGCGCCCTTTTCCTTCTTCTCGCCGCCACAGGAACCTTCCGCACCCTTGGCCTTCTTGTCGCCGCCACAGGAACCTTCCGCTCCCTTCTTGTGGCCGTCCATCGCCTTGTGCATCGCGGTAAGTTCGGTGCCGTCGAGCATGCCGTCCGAGTTCTTGTCCCAGGTCTTCATCTGGTCGTCGCTGAATCCGCCAGCCTTCGCTTCGGCCATCGAGACCTTGCCGTCCTTGTCCGAATCCATTTTCGCGACGCCGCACTTGCCTTCGCCGCACTTGCCTTCACCAGCCGCCGCGAGCATGTAGCCGGAGGCGAGGTCGCTCACCTGGAACGCCGGGCTGGCGGCAGCGAGCTGGCTGAGCGAGAGCGAACCGATGAACGCGGCACCGATCGCGAGGCCGAGGGTATTGCCGA
>JBDSBK010000411.1:0-16812 GCA_039921645.1 Dokdonella sp. | reverse complement strand
ATGAGCACGTTCAATTCCCTGTTGCGCTTTGCGTCTGGCATCGTGTTTGGTTCAGCGATGGTCGCCGATGAGGTCGGCGCGCAGGTCTGCGCCGTGCCGGCAGTAGTCGCAGTCAATACGTCGATCGCGCTCGATACCTGCCAGGGCGACAGTGGGCTCGTGATCGCCTGCGCCCTGTTTCCATTGACCGGTCCAGCAGCCGTCGTGGGCCTGCAGCTGGCTTACCCGGTCGGCCTCGTTTCAGTGCTGTCGCTTACCCCCGGCTACGATCCTGCGCTATTCCTGCTGCGCTCGCATTGCGACAACTCGGCCGCCTGCGGAATGGCTGTCAACTCGGGAGTCGTCGTCGACACGATGGACCTCGGCGAAGTGGATTCCGGCGACTACTTCCTCGCCATCGCCTCGGCGGATTTTGATTCGATTTCCTGCGGCCAGATCACGGTCACCTACAGCATGACCGCACAGCAGCAGGCGCTCGCCCTCGATGGGGTATTCCGTAGCAGCATCAGTGCGCCGCCGGCGAATCCGTGAGAGGCCGCGAAACATTGGCGACGCGTGTCACTGCGTCGATCCGCTGCCAACTGAATGCAGGAAACCGTTTGTTGTAGTCGGCAAGCTTGGGCGATGCGAGACCTGAGGGCGAAACGCGCCCTCGAGCGGCGGCCACGATGCGGTTGGAGAATCCATTGCACAGGGTGTATTTTTGGATGACGTCACGTTGAGCCTTCTGGAATACCGGTTCCCCGCGCACAGCAACCCAGCGGCCGACAAGGCAGCTCCGGTACCCAAGCCTCGGCGTGTTCGGATGGTTGGAAACAGCCGTCCATTCAATCGACCCTGGAGGGTGCTTGTCATGTTGCGAGTTTCCGAGTTCACCGCCGCGCTGGTTGCTACGTTGATTCTGCCGGCGTTCGTTCAAGCGTCCGATCGCGATTGGCCCGGCTACAACCGAACCCTGACCTCCGAGCGCTATGCAACGCTGGACGCGATCAACACGAAAAACATCACCGGCTTGAAGGTGTTGTGCACGTTCGACACTGGCGAGCAGAGCGGATTTCACACCGGGCTGGTGCAGGTGGACGGCGCATTGTTCGGCACGACAGAACGCGATCTGTTTTCGATCGACCCGAATACGTGCAAGCAGAACTGGCGCGCTCACGAAGAGTTCGCCAAGGGAATGCTGCAGAGCAGCCGCGGACCGGCGTGGCTCGATGGCCGTATTTTCCGCGGAACGACAGATGGTCGCGTGCTCGCTTACGACGCAAAGACGGGAAAGCGTCTGTGGGCGACAACGATTGCCGATGCGGCAAAGGGTGAATCCGTGCCGGCGGCACCGATCGGCTGGAACGGCATGGTGTTTGTCGGCAACGCCGGCAGCGACAACAAGGGAGTCAAGGGGCGCATGTATGCGCTCGATGCGAAGGATGGCCACATCATCTGGGAGTTCTACATGGTGCCGAAGGGCGATGGCGATTTTGCGCGCGGCCCTGAAGCGCCAGGCACCCCGGCAGAGGTGGCCGCCTCGTGGAAAACGCCCGGTGGTTCGCCGATCACCGGAGGCGCGACATGGACGTCGTATACGCTGGATCCGCAGCGAGGGCTTCTGTACGTCCCGGGCGGAAACCCGGCGCCCGATTTTGCGAAAGACTATCGCGAAGGCGACAACCTGTTCACGAGTTCAGTCGTCGTACTCGACGCAAAAACGGGCGCGTATCAGCGCCACTTCCAGATGGTCAAACACGATTTTCACGATTGGGACGCCTCGACTGCGCCCGTGCTGTTCACCAGCAAGGCAGGCAAGCGATTGCTATCGGAGGCGCCGAAGGATGGGCGTTTGCATACGATCGATCTCGAAAGTGGCAAAGAGCTGTACAGCCAGCCGATGACGACGATCTTCAATGTCGATGCGCCAATTACTGCGCAAGGCACCAGATTTTGCCCGGGTTCGCAGGGCGGTTCCGAATGGAACGGGCCGGCCTACGATCCGGCGCAGAACGTGATATTCACCGGCGAGGTGGACTGGTGCACGACGGTGCGTTCGGCGTCGGCGAACGAGATTTCGAGCGTCGCAACGGGATTGCCCTGGAGCGGTTCGCCAGACGGGTTCGGCAAGCAGGACGACACCCGACAATGGGCGGGTTGGTTGACGGCAACCGATGCTGACAGCGGAAAGCAGCGCTGGAAATTCAAAGCACCATTTCCCTTGATGGGCGGGATCACGCCGACGTCAGGTGGCTTGGTGTTTTTTGGCGACATGGGCGGCAATTTCTACGCATTCAACGCGGCGAGCGGCAAGAAGCTGTGGTCCGTCGATCTCGGCGGCGCAGTCGGTGGCGGAGTAGTCACCTATGACACAGGTTCCGGGCAACGCGTGGCGGTTGCAGCCGGAATGACCTCGCCGATTTGGCCAACGCCCAAGGTCAACGGCAAAGTCGTCATCCTCGGACTTTGACGCAATGCGCTGCGCGAAGCCGCCTGGGCAAGCGGCTTCGTAGGCGCCCATACATCCCAATGAATTGACCCAAGCGCGAGTCGCGGCGGGGTCGTGTGGATGCCCGAACAACGCAATTCGCAGATGCGAAAGCAGTTACTGCGAAGCGCCCGCGGCTGCTGGATGCAGGCGCGGACATCGTCCGTGAACGCTGCGCCAACCGCGAACGATCGATACAGCCATTGCAGGCGGGGTCGGTGCGCGACCGCTCAGAGCGCACTCAGTTTCAGACGTTTGAGTACTTCGAGCACTGTTTCCGGATCAAGCTGCGCGTGGTAGTTGAAGTGAAGATGGATCACCTCGGCCTTGCGTTGAACCGATGAGGTTTCCACGGGCTGCCATCCAACGGGGCGAGGTTTCGTCCACTGCTGCGCAACGACGGCAATCGGGAAGCCGGATACGGCCGACCAGGTTGCCTTGCCACCGCTGATGGAAGCCAGATAGCCCGACTCGACGATCCTTTCGATCGCTCCTTCCACCGATGTCTCCGCAGGGAACAAAAACAGCTTTCCATGCGGCGCATCCGCGTCATCGCCCGCAGCGACACTGCTTCTCGTGGCGTAAATATGCATGGGGTAGTCGATGGTTGTGAGGAAGATTCTTCAACGACGCGTTCACGACCGGATACCACGAACACGGTGCGCCCACTTTTCGGACGCCCGCATCGACCCGTCGGTCGATCCGATATCACTTCAGCACGCGCTCCGCATCCACGATATCCACTCCGAGCATCAGCGCGAGCAGGTTGTCAATCCACGGCTTGTGCGAGCTGCCGATGATCGACAACACGCGTGCGCCGGGATGCTCGCGGAATGCGGCGCGGATATTTGCGGCCATGCGCAGGTTGCGCGTTTCCCATCCGGCCACGTAGAGCTGGCTGTAGTGTTGCGGTGACGTACCGCGCATCGCGGCGCCGAAGTCGCTGTCGATAGCCAGCCACTGATTGGCGGGATCGTTGACGTAGCGATACAACGCGAGCATGTCGGTGCCGCCGGAGAGTTGCTCCTCGCGCTTGCGCATCGCCAATGCCTGCGGGCTCGCGGTCGCCCACGCCTGCTGCACGGCCTTTTCAAACGCCGGTCCGTCCGCGACTTCGACGTTGTCGCCGGTGTGATCGTCGATCGGATACACGCGTTGCAGCTCGAGCCGTGCGGCCAGGCGCGCAGCGATCAGATAGTTCTCGTTGTTGCTCGCCGCGATCTTGCCGAGTGACTTCACGAGCGCGTCATCGAGGCCATCGCCCGCGTGTCGCTCGGATTCGGGCAACTGCAGCCACTGCACCAACGCCGACGCGCTCTCGTTGGCGGCGAGGAACACCGCCGCGAGATGCCGCCGTTGCGCGGCCGTTGGCTTGGCGGGCCAGTCTTTGAGGATCGTGTTCGTTTCGACGATGGCAGCGACGACATCGAGTCCGGTCGCAGCCTTCGCCTCTGCGGTATCGCGGCAGTACGCAAGCACATCCCTGTAGCGCGTCGAGTGCCGCGCGGCGAGATCGCAGCCTTCACCGGCGATCGCCTCGATGGTGATGACATCCGGCTTGTATGCGGCGAGCCGATCGATCACGGGCTGCAGGGACTCGGGCTTGAACGTCTTCGGCATGTTGGACAAATGCGCGCTGCCGAGCACAAGTAACTGCGAACGCGGGCCGCCCATCCCTTTGTCGAGCGTGGACAGGTCGACCCTCGCGTGCACTGTTTCCACCCCACTCAATGCCAGTGCCGCACCGAGCATCCATCGATGCTTTGTCATTTGCCGTCTCCCCATGAAGTTTGTGCGGCGACATTTAGCGCAAGCGCGCTGTTTCTGCCAGCGCGATGAGATGAGGGCACAAGGCTCGCTGCGTATTCGGGAGCTGGCAAAGCGCCATTGTCTAGTATGGAAGCGGCTTCAGCCGCGATGCTCACCCTCCAGTAAGCATCGCGGCTGAAGCCGCTCCCACAAGTGCGCGACCACCACAGCGCAATGATCAAGACGCGGGGCCGATGCGCCGCTGGCCACCAGCCGCAACCCTACCTTGAGCGGAAGGACTTTCTGAGCATCGCTCGCGTTGTGATCGGGGTCTTGCAAGGGCGCGCCATTCTTTTTTTGTGGGAGCGGCTTCAGCCGCGATGCTCTCCTTTCCGAAGCCATCGCGGCTGAATCCGCTCCCGCATTTACTGCTGCCGCGTTCGCCTCTGTCACATTCACCAGCTCGCAATCACACGAGCCGACTACTTTGCACCTGCCTCCTTCACCACCGCCACCTTGCTCGCCTGCGCGACCGGCAGGCGCCAGCCTTGTTCGGGTTCGCCTTCGAGGTCGAGGTGTTCGGCGAGGTAGTGCAGGCGCTGCGTGTCTTCGATCGGCGTGCCGTTCGCCTTCGTCGCCGTGCAGTAGCGATCCTGTTGATAGAACGGTGGGATCGACTGGTAGTAGAGCGTGGCGCTGACGCTGGCGGGTTGCTGCTTCAGGCCGCGCACCTTGTACACGAGGTGGTCGATGCCCGAACCGTTCTGGTAGTCCGGATCCTTCGCGGCTTCGCCGTGCGGGCCGACAGCTTCGCCGAGGTTTTCTTCCATCGGAAACGGTTGGAAAGAATGCAGCGGCGTGTGATCGCCGAGCGCGGCGGCGATTGCGACGCGATCCGCTTCCGGCAGAAAACCATGCGGCTGCAGGCGGTTGTCTTTTGGATGGCCGTTGATGCCGAGGAAGCTCGTGGTCAACTCGCCTTTCGCGTCGACGATCAGTTCCTGGTAGATCTGCGCCTGGCTCTGTTCGGTGATCGTCCCGAAGTGCGGCTGCCACGCATTCGGCAAACGCGCGCTGCAGTCGCGCTGCCACCAGAACTCGCCGTCGACGGGACGACCGTTCTGATCGACGATCACGCCTTCGTCGTTGCTACGACCGGACGCCCACAACAGGTTGCCGGCGGCATCTTCGACCTTGAACTCGATGTAGGCGCGACGGAAGCTCACGCCGGACGGAAATTTGTGCCCGGCCCAATTGTCGACGCTGACCTCGGCGCTCAGTTCGCCGCGGCTTGCATCCCAGCGTGGCGTGACGCTCAGCTCCGCGGTGTGTTTCGTCGCCTGTTCCTGCATCGCGTTCTGCGTGACCTGCAACGGCGCAACGTTGATGCCGCCAAGCCCCGGGTCCTGCGAGCGGATGCCGAGCACGTTCGGGAACTGCTGTGCCATTTCGATCAGGAATACGTTCAAGCCGACCAGCTGATGTTGCGCGTAGTGGTCGCGTTGCGGCAGGTCGATGTCTTTCGCCGGCAATCGATAATCGGTCTGCGGATAGTTGCTGTATTCCTCGATCGAGGCGATCTTGCTGCGAAATGGTTTGCCGGCGGAATCGAGGCTCGGCATGTGGCATTGCTGGCAGGTCTGCGGCGTCTTGCCGGGGCCAAGCGGCAGCTTGGTCGAACCCAGCGTGCCCGAGCGGAAATCACTGAATACCCACTCGGGATACGTGGTCTGTTCGTAGCGCTTCGGGAAGCAGCGGAACGGGTCGGGTGGATCGGTCTGCGGCAGGCACATCGCGTCGGGTTGCTCGCGGTCGAGAACGGGCAGATGGATGCTGTGGCAGGAGCCGCACACTTCCGACGTCAGGATGTCCGCGTTGTGTTTCGGGATCACGCGCAACGAATTTTCCATCGGCTTGGTCAGCGGATCCTCGAACGGTCCATTGAGATCGTCCGCCGAACCGACTGGAAAACTTCCGCTGAAGGTCGCCGCAAAACCGCTGAAGGTCGGGTTGAGGCTTTTCTGCTTCTGATGGATGCAGGTATTCCACGGCGCATTGGCGTACCTTGCCGCCTCGTCGTTGATGGCGAGTTGATGGCAACTGCTGCACGAGATGCCATCCCGCGCGAGTCCTGCGTAACTGGCCAGCTGTGCCACGTGCGGCCACGTCGCATCGTTGTTGGGGAAAGGTACGGCTTTTGCGTCGTCGCGCAGGAACTGGCCACACGATCCTGTCTGCGCATGCTGGTCGATCGCGCGCTGGCGCTGGCCCATGTTGCCGTGGCATTGCAGGCAGGTGTCCTGGATCACCTCGCGTACGGCGGTCTTTCGTTGCGGTGGTGCGAGCGTTAGATCGGCGTGCAGGATCTGTTCGCTTTCCAATTGCGAGTAGAAGATCGGATCGCGACCCGCCAGGCCCATCGGCGACGTGCTCCATTGCGAATACGGCGCGATGTTCACGGGCTTGCCGTCACCGTGATCGCCGAGCGGACCGGGGATGAAGTCGAGCATGTCCAGTTGCAGGCCGGTGCCGTTGGCTTGGTGACAGCCGACGCATTGGGTCGAACTCATGAAGTGATCGAGCTTGCCGTGGCCAGCAATCAGCACGCTGTCGTAGGTCTGCGATGGCATGTTGACGGGAACGGGTTCGGTCGATGCGGCGGTCGCAGACGGTGATTCCGAACCGGCGCCGAACGCGCGCACGAAGTCGACGTCTGGATTTGCCAGCGGCGCATCAACGGGTACGAGTGTGGGTGGCGGAATCGCATTCATTCGTTGATGATCCTCCCCCGCTGCGGGCATGCTCGATGTCGACATCGGCGGCAGCTGGGTTTCGAACGTCGCTGGATGGCCGGCAATGTTGTTGATCGACGCGAAGGTGTTGCCCGATACCGTCGAGCCGTGGCAATTCATGCAGAAGCCCTGGCCACCATCGCCCATGCTGGTGAGCGGATTGCTCGATGCGGCCGGCCAATCCATCACGCCACCCTTGCCCCACCAGGCGGTGAACCAGCCGGTGGCGAAGTTTTTCGAATCACGCACGAAGATCACCGCGCCGCTGGACCCCGGCGCCATGCAGTCGAAGCAGTCGCCGTTGTACAGCGCGCGCGGCGCCGGCCACATCTCTTTCACGACGATTGCGCCATCGGGGATCTGCGGCGGATGCTCCGGCGCGTTGCGCTCGTTGGCAGGGCGGTTGACGCGCATCCACTCCGCCATTTCGTGCGAGTACCAGACGCGCGCGACGACATGGGTCGACATTCCCTTCGACACGAAACCACCATTCTCGAAGCGGGTGGAGAACGGACCCGTGTCACGAGCCGTGTCGTCGTGCATCCATTCGTAGGTTTCGCCGCGCTGGCGTCGATAGCAGAGCTTTTCCGCCCATTCCGCGAGGATCGGCTCGTACACGTTGAGACGAACTTGGCCGCCGGAGACGAATGCACCCGGCGCCTTGAGCTTCGCTTCCAGTTGCAGGCAGCGCGCCGGATCTGTCGCGACCACCAGCGGGCATTCCGCCTTCGCCGCACACGACGATGGCGCAGGCGATTCAGCGATCGCCGATGGCGTCGGTGCAAACAGAGCGAAGGCAAGCAGCGTGGTGGAGAGCGCCTTCGGCAACGTGGTCATGTGCATTCCTTCCAAAGGTGGCGACGCTGTCGTCGCAGGTTCGACTGTTTCAGCCAGCGCTGCTGGAGGCGTTTGAATCGCGCGCATGCGTCCGGCATGCGCGGATGAGTCATTGCGCGCGCAGAGCGTCTGTCGGATGCGTTGACTCAGCTGCGGTGCGGAGCGTGGCGGCTCATGCGGTATGCATGGGTGTTTGTGGCAAGAGACAGCGCAGTCGCACGTCGCATCGCGGCATTCGCATTCCCGCGCGCCGAAGCGTTCGGGAACGCGCGCGCGCCATCGTCGTCGTGCAGCGACGAGTTCGAAATTCACGAAGTGCCCTGCCTGGTGTCGACGCGTCCCCCGCGTCCTCCTGCCGCGCGAGTACAGTCTTGTACCGGAGATGTCGCAACCTGTAAGCCGTGACAGCTTGTCGCTGCGCTGGCGACCACCGCTTTTCCTCCACGACAGCGGCTCCTGGTGCGATGCCGTTCGAGCGGAACACTCCGGCTCTCGCTTTTGTTCGTGGACAGCCGAAGCATCGTGGCTGAAGCCGCTCCCACAATGCGCTATTTTTTCCCCGTCGCCTTGTTCCGGACAGGGCTTCGCTTTCCAAAACGCTTGGCACTCAACAGCGAATTGCTCCGCGCAGCGCATCACTGTTCGCCAAGCTTCGGGCGAACGGTTTTGGACACGCGGCGCGTCGCTCTTTTGAGGGGCCTCGGGCCAACGCATGCTGGCTACGCGGTGTTCCGTTCTTCACGGCAGGCTCGAATCGACACGGTCAAATGGGCCCGATTACGCTGTTGTTGGAGCGCCTTCAGCAGCGATGCTTTTCCGCAGCTGAAGCATCGCGCCCGAAGCGGGTTTATTTCTCGGCGGAAGGCCCGCTTTGGAGCGTGTGAGGTCCGCGCGCATCCGTCGCCGAGGACAATCGCGCATACAGTTCTTCGACCCGCTGCATCAGGATCGGCGCGCTCCACGCAATGGCATCCTGTGGACCGGCTGCGGCGAGTTTGCGCAATTCGTCTGGCGATCGCAGCAAGGTGGCCACGTGGTTGGCGAAGATACGCGTGTCCTCTTCGCTGACGCGTGCGCTGTGCGCGTCGGCCAGCACGGTTGCACTGCCCATCACCGCCGTGGACACGATAGGCACGCCCAATGCCATTGCCTCGATCAGCACGAGACCCTGTGTTTCCGTGCTCGACGCGAACACGAACATATCGGCGCTGCGATAGCAGTCGAGCAACTCGGTGTGGCGCTTGAGGTTGCCGACAAACAGCACGTTGGCCTGCAGACCGAGCGCCTCGGTCACGCCTGCGAGGCGTCTCGCATCCGGGCCCTCGCCAGCGATCACGAACAGGAGCCGTGGAAAATCGTCGATCAGCAGGCGCACGACCTCGAGCAGGAACGCGACGTTCTTTTCGATGGCGAGGCGACCGACCGTGAGCAGTACCTGCGCGTCCTCAGCGATACCGTGCCGCTGGCGAAAGCGTGAACCGTCGCCTCCCAGGAATTCCTTCAGGCGAACGCCTGTCGGCACGATCGTCGCCGACGTGGAGATACCGTATGCGTCGAGCACGTCGGCCATCTGCTGCGACGGTATCAGCAGGTGATCAACCTCGCCACAGAGACGGCGGGAGAATCCGCGCACCGCGTAACGGCCCAGTGTGCTCGGCAACCATGGCAGGTAGTTCGCAACGTATTGCTCGAAATACGTGTGATAGCTCTCCACCGTCGGACGGCCGGTCAGCAGCGCAAGACGCACGCCGAGTTGATGCGCACGAAACGGCGTGTGGATGTGTATGACATCCCAATGTCGCTCGGCGAGTTGCGGAACGAGGGCACGCATCGCGCCTGCCTTGATCAAACGGTCTTCGGGGTCGAATGCGATCCGCCGGGAGGGGAGGCGGATCACCTCGAACTCGCGTGGTTCATCGTCGATGCCGTAGTCCGGCGCAACGACGGTCACTTCGTGGCCACTGGCGATCAGCTCGCGGCAGAACGTCTGGATCGACGTCGATACACCGTTGACACGTGGAAAGTAGACATCCGACAGCATCAGGATCTTCATGGGTGCTCCGGAGTCATGTCGCCGTTGCGCGCGGCAGCGAACGTGTTCGAACAGGGCGGTCTTGCTCGGATCAAAGCGTGCACACACCGTCGAGAGCGACTTCCCTGGCATCCGCGAGAGATTGCGGATCGGCCATCGTCGTCCGGGAACCGGGCGGAAATTCGATGCGGACGTTCAGCGTCTTGCCGTTGCGATCGCGGACGTTCGAGGCGCCTTGGTATTCGCGAATCGATCGGGAATCCGTCGCATACGCAATGCTGATCGGTGGAATCGCGAAGGAGTACCAGGTGTCGAGCTCGAGCAGAAATCGACGCAGGGGTTTTCCGTCCGCCAATTCGTCGTCTGCAAGACTGAGGGTGAACGGGTAGCTTCGCAGTCGGCTCGGCACGAGAAAATCCAGATGTTGCGGGTTTCCGGTCGCCAGCGCGTTCCAGTGCTCACGAATGAAACTGTCGAATCCGGCGTCCACAACAAGCCCAGGCGCCGTAGTCAGCAGGGCGCTCTTTTCGGGCTGCTCCGTGATTGCGCGGACAAATACTTCCCGTAATCCACCGTCGCGTTCGCGCACGCCCTCCCGATATCCGGTTCGCGCGTCATCGAGTACGAAGGAGGGCGTCTGCGTGAGTCCGGTCGCACGAACCTGTTTTCTGGCGAATGGCCGACCGCCGGGGCACTCGAACAGGACCAGCAATTCGCGCTGGCCGCGGGTTTCGCTGATCCAGTGCGATTCCGTGTAAAGGATGCGACCGGACGTGTCGTAGGCTGTTCCAACATAGTGTTCGATCGTCGGGCCTGCCATTGCCGCCAAATGGGCAACAAGTCCAATGGCCGCCATGCCCAGGATCAGCATTGACGAGTACCGACATCCTGCATTCCCGATACGACCCGGCAGGCATCGCGATGAGGAGAGGCTGCAGTGCAGCTGGCCGCGGTCTTTACATTCATGGATTGACTATTCTCGGCGGCCCTGGGTCGCTACGAGGTCCGCTGTGCTCGAACATGTGCTTGGCAATGACGTTCGCGACCCATGGCTGAGAAGCCTGCAGACCAGCCATTCGATCGATGCGTGAGGGATCTCGAGCGTTCGCGGTTGGCGCATGAGACGCTCCGACGGCAGTCTCGAATGAAGGGAAGGACCCGGTGGAAATCGATCAAGGTGCCTCGAACGTTTTCATGGCGGAACCGATGGATTTGTTCTCTCGGCACGCGTCCAACGCTCGCGTCCGAAATCAGCATCGCGAGATCGTTAAGGCGTTTTGCCACGCCGAGTTGTTGCTGCAGAACATCGCGCGTTTGGCGTTCGTGCAGGCCGCACCTTTTGCTGAAAAAAGAAGGCTGCTCTGCTCTTGAGCGGCCTCCAACACACTACTCTGACGCTGTTTCAAGGGGAGTTTGAAGACAGCGCCGACTAGCGTATGGCAGCAATGTTTCACTGGCGCTACGCGATCGCACTGATCCGTGATTGCCGTTGCTGCCTGCGCGCACAGCAATAGGTCGATTTGCGACGATCGAAAGCTTCTGTCACAAGCAGTGCGGTTGAGCGTTCCTGTCACACAATTGTCATACGCACTGCGCAGGCTGCGCCAAGCGCCTTCGCAAGCCGACACGATGAAACACCTCAATAGCGATCCGGCCAGATTCTCTCGACGCATCGAGGGTCCGTGCGCGCGCGATCTGGTTACTCAGGCACCTGCCGTTCCGACCGCTGCGACCAATGCCGCGGTTGCAGTGCTGTTCAACGAACATGAGCAGCTGTCGAATCTTCCAGTGGTGCTCGACACCCGCCCCATCGGCATGATCAAACGCCATCTCTTCATGTCCGAGATGGCCAAACCGTTTCACCGCGAACTGTACGAGCGCAAGAGTTGCGATTCCTTCATGGATCGCGAGCCGCTGATCGTCGACGCTTCGACGAGCATCGAGGAAACCCTCAATCTCGTTGTTGCGACGGGTGGCAAGGCACTGACCGATGGTTTCGTCGTCGTCGATGAAGGCTCCTACCTTGGCGTCGGTTCCGGCCTTGACTTGATGCGCATCGTTGCGGATCTGCAGGCGGCGAAAAACAGACAGGTGATGCAGAGCATCGAATACGCGAGCGTGATCCAGCGCGCGATGCTCTGGCCGTCCGACGAGGCACTGCAGAAAGCGGTGCCTGACGCTACGATCGTGTGGCAGCCACGCGATACCGTCGGCGGCGACTTCTATCATTGCGCGGACTATCCCGAAGGATGGTTTTTCCTGCTCGCCGACTGCACGGGACACGGTGTGCCGGGTGCCTTCATGACGTTGATCTCGTCGTCATGGCTCGCCCGCGGCCTGGAGCATCACGGGCCGCAGGATCCGGCGCGCTTGCTCGCCGAACTCAATCGCAGCGTCAAGCTCTCGCTTGGACAACTTGGAAGAACGCATGCGAGCAGCGCATCCGACGATGGCCTCGATGCGATCGCTCTGTGGTTCGACCGTGAATCGCGCGAATTGACGTTCGCCAGCGCTCGAACGCCGTTGTACATGCTGGGTGCCCACGAAGAAGAGGTGGAGACGAGGGAAGGCGAACGCATGGGCGTGGGCTACGTCGATACACCCATGTTGCATGCGTGGTCGAATCAGACCATCAAAGTACCCGTTGGCAGCACCCTATGCATTGCCACCGACGGTATGGTCGACCAGATCGGCGGGCCTCGACAGATTGCCTTCGGGAAGCGACGCTTTCGCTCGGCGATGCTTTCTCTGCGGAATCTGAGGCCGAAGGAGTTCGCCGCCGGATTGCTGGACGCACATCTCTCCTACCAAGCCACACACCGACGCCGTGATGATCTCACCTTCATCACGTTCCGTCCCTGAGGATGAGTTCGATGACCTACGACGACTATCAGGAATTCAGCGCGCTCGTCATGCAGCGAAATATCGTCTTCTACTATTTCGGATACTTCTCCCAGAGCGTCACCGCGGCGATGGCGGAGGCAGTGCGGCTCCAGCTTGAAAAAAGCGATGCGGCACCGTCGACGCGCAGAAAGATCTTTTCTTCCTTTGTCGAGATGGCGCAGAACATCACCCACTACTCACTTGATTCGCTGAGTCCGGCAGAGCAGCGCGACGACCAGCTCCGTCAAGGTTCGGTGTGTATCGGACGCGATGGCGACCGCTACTTTCTTCTTTGCTCCAATCCCGTGGCGGCCGATCAGGTTGAACTGCTGCGCCAGAAAGTGGAACCGCTGCGCACGATGAGCCTCGAAGACATCAAGCGCGCGTACCGCGAGACCTTGCGTGCGGAAACTCCCGAAGGCAGCAAGGGCGGAGGCCTCGGCTTCCTGACACTCGCTCGCGACGCCAGCAGCCCGCTTGAATTCGCATTCGCGCCTTCTGCGCAGTCCGATGCCGTTACGTTCTGTATCAAAGCGACGATCTAAGACAATGAATGACACGCTCCCGGAAAACCTTTTCATCGATGAAGCCGACGCGTCGCCCGAGGTCGACTTTCGGTTCAGTGAGCACCGATTGACGCTCAAGGGCGAGTCCTACCCGGAGAATGCCGCTTCTTTTTACGGTGAGATGATCGAGCGAACGCGGACCTATCTTGCGGCGCTCCCGGAAGGACAGGTCGTCACGATCGATGTCTCGCTGTCCTATTTCAACAGCTCCAGCACGAAGATGCTGTTCGGCCTTTTCAGCACGTTCGAAGAGGCGTGCAGACGCGGCATTGTCGTGATCCTCAACTGGTACCACGACGCGGAAGACGAGACGATGGAGGAATTCGGCGCTGAACTTCATGATGAATATCCGTCCCTGCAGTTCAACGATATTCCCGTTCATCCGTGATTCGCATGGTGCGCGCCGAGATGGATCTGTTTGAAGCCGAGCAAGCCGCGCTCGCTGCGGCGATCCGGATCCATTCCGCGCCTGTTGGCGACGCCGACGCATATCGGCACGCACTGGGTGAGCTGATCCAGCGCTATGAGCGCATGATGCGCGAAAGTCGCCGCATGATTCGCCACGGTGATCGCCAGGAGCGCGAACTCAATGCGCTCAACGTCAAGCTTCGCGATCTCGCCGAGCAACTGGACTACAAGGCCCGGCACGATGCGCTGACCGGCGAACTCAACCGCGGCGCGATCATCGAATTGGCGGCGCAGATCCTTGTCGGGAGTCCTCTGTCACTCGTCGTCCTAGACATCGATCTGTTCAAGCGCATCAACGACGAATTCGGCCATCCGATTGGCGATGAGGTCATCGTCGAGCTTGTGCGACGCATCCGTACGGTGCTGCCAACCGAGGCGCAGATCGGTCGTGTGGGCGGCGAAGAATTTACCGTGCTGCTGCCACGCTACTCCATCGATTCGGCCATTCGACTGTCCCATGAGATGCGTCGCGTGATCGCCGATCAGCCATTCGAGTTCGTTGGCGGCATTCACGTCACTGCGAGCTTTGGTGTCAGTGCGGGCGCAAAGGGGTCCGACTTCGTCCAGGCCTATGCGCGGGCGGATGCCGCGTTGTACGTGGCTAAGCGGGCGGGGCGCAATGCGGTGCAGGAAGCCAAACCGTAGGCGTTTTTCCGTTGTCGATGCGCAGGCGACGTTCGCGAGAGTTCCTCTCAGCGCAAAAGACTCCGCTGGAGTTGCTCCCTGCAGCAGTCAAATCGGTCGTCTTTTGCGCCATCGCGATCCCACCCACTGCCCGCATCCCGCCACAACCTGTCACCAGCCCGCCGCGTTTGCGGCACTCGCTCCGCACACGCGCGCGCTTCAATGATCCTGCGCGAGCGACCACCGAGGGCAGGGCAGGGAACGCCCGGGTCGTCGCGCAGTCCGGGTCCACACGTGGACCCATCGTTCGATCCAGTCAATGCCTTTGGGGGCAATGTGTCTGACCGTCTGCGGGTTGTGAAGGAAGCGTCGCGCCATCTGTTCAGCGCGAAAGTCATCGTGTTGGGCGTGGCCGCGTTTGCGGGTTACGCGGTGTACAAGCATCCCCCGGTGGATTCCGTCGGACGGCAGGAGGTCGGCCTGCGTCTGAATCGGCTGACCGGTTCGACGACCCAGCTTGGCGAAGGTCTCGCGCTGGTGATCCCGGGCGTGCACGACCTGCGTCGTTATTCACTGCAGGATCAGACCTACACGCCGACGCGCAGCAGCAAGGCGGATGGCGAAGCGCCGTTCCAGTCGTCCGAGGGACTTTCGCTCGGTGTCGAACTGTCGATCCGCTACGCGCTGGACCCGGGAAAACTCGCGACCGTGTCGGGCAAGCTGCCGGTCGATGTCGGCGGCGAACTCGTCGATCCGCTCGTTCAGGGCGTCATCTACAAGGTTCTCACGCGTTACACGGTGCGCGAGATTTTCTCGACCAAGCGGCAGGAACTGCAGGACGTGCTCGAAGCGGAACTCAAGCCGCTGATGGCCGCCGAAGGCATCGTGCTGCGCCGCGTGATGATGGGCAATGTCGACCTGCCGCCGGATTACCGCGCCGGCATGGACAAGTTGCTCGCGGTGGAACTCGAGACCGAGCAGATGAAGTACACGCTGCAGCTCAAGGAAAAGCAGGTCAAGCAATCCGAACTCGAAGGCGACGCGGCGAAAGTGACGCGCGAGAAGGCAGCCGAGGCGAGCGCGAACGAACAGATCATCGCGGCGAAGGCGCAGGAAGAAGCGATGAAGCACGTGATCCCGTTCAAGCAGAAGCAGATCGAACAGCGCCAGCTCGAAGCGGACGCCGACAAGGCCTCGCGCATACGCACCGCCGAAGGCATGGCGGAAGCGCGTCGCATCGAAGCATCGGGCGAAGCCGATTCGCGCCGCAAGCTTGCCGACGCGGATGCGTATCGCAACGAGCAGATCGGCAAGGTCGCGAGCACCCAGCTCGAACGCGACGGTGAACTGATCACCAGGCATCCGTTGCTGATCCAGAAGACGCTCGCGGACAAATTGTCGGACAAGATCTCGGTGATCATCGCGGCGCCGCCGACGGATGGCGGATTCATCGGTTCGGCGCTGGTCGGTGGTGGTGCGCAGGGCCAGCGCGTCGCGCAACAGACGCGTACGGCTGGGGAGTGATCGCGATGAAATCCGTACTCATTCTTGCAGCGCTTCTCGTCGCCTCCGCGGTCAATGCCGCGGCGGACACCACGCCGACGCCGGCGCTCGTTCCAGCGACGGCAACCGTTCCTGTCACGGCCATTGTCACCATCGACCAGGCGCCGCTGCGTGCGGCGCCACGCGACTCGGCCCAGCAGCAAGTTGTGCTGTGGCAGGGCGACAGTCTGGAAATACGCGGCCGGCGCATGGACTATCTGCAGGTCTACGACCATCGCCACGAACGTGCGGGCTACGTGCGCGCCACGCAGGTACGCGTGCTCTCGCTGGATCCGGAGGACGCGCCGCAGCTGCTCGCGGTCGTGCGTTTCCTGCGCGACACGCCGGGTGCGGAGGCACTCGGTATCGGCTACGCGGCGGCATATCTGAAAGCGGCGCCGGCGAAGGACATCGGCGCCGAAGCCTTCGATGCGCTCGGCACGATGGCCGAACGCCTCGCACGCCGCGCTTCGTCGAACAAGAGCAAGACGAACGATGCGGTGATCGCGGCGCATCTTGAAGTGGTCGCGAGCTACGGCGTCAGCGTGCGCAGTCGCGAACACGATGGCCGCATGCAGCTGTGCTACGACGGCGAAGCGTTCCGTCGCGTGATGGCACTGAATTCGAACGACGAGCAGAAGGCGCGCGCCGCGCTCTCGCTGACGCGGCAGGAATGCGTCGACCCGGACCTGACGCCGATCGATCGATCCAGCCTGGATACCTGGCGCGCCGACGTGCTCGAGCGCGCCTCGCGCACCAACCTGCCCGAGTACATGAAGAATCGCCTGCGCATGCGCAACGCGGCGGTGTGGTCGAGCATCGCGTTCGAACGCACGCGTCGCGGCGAAC
>JBDSBK010000410.1:0-9520 GCA_039921645.1 Dokdonella sp. | reverse complement strand
AGCGGCATCAACTCGCCTTCGTACGACAAGGCAGTCTCCGTGTGGTGCGCGAAGGATCGCAATGCGGCGTTTACGGCCGCGAAAGCAGGCGGGACGCCAGCTCCACTGAAGTGCGACAACCCGATTGCCGAGGAATTCAAGCTCGGCGGCGAGGTTGGGGTCGACGGAACGCCGGCGGTGTACGCGCCGGACGGCACCAAACTCGGTGGTTACCTCTCTCCGGTGGAAATGCTTGCGCGCCTCGACAAACTCGCCGGTCAGAAGCTCGCTGCAAACTGAATTGCAGGATCGATTTGATACAAACGCCCGGTACAAGCCGGGCGTTTGCATTTCAGGGGCCGGCCAACAACCGGGTGAGCACGTATCCGCTATCATCAGGGGCTGCCCTTTATCGCCGCCCGCGCCATGATTGCCCTTGACGGCCTGCCTGCGCTTTCCCCGTTCCGAATCGATCGCCTCAACGCGGACTTGGCGCGCCTTGCGCCAGGGACACTGCTGCGCGCGGCTCGCCACGTTTACTTCGTCGATTCGCTGCCCGACAAGACGCTTGACCTGCCGCACTTGTGCGATGTGATCGAGGCGCGAACCGCGGTTCCGCGTGCGGCGACGTTTTGGATCGTTCCGCGCCTCGGCACGCGCTCGCCGTGGTCGAGCAAGGCGACCGACATCCTCATCGGCTGCGGCTTTCCAGTGCGTCGCATCGAACGCGGGCTCGCGCTCGAAATCGACGGCATGCCGGCAAGCGCCAGCGAGGTGCACGCGCAGGTGGTCGCCGCCTTGCACGATCCCATGACACAGTCGGTGATCGCTTCGCTCGAGGACTCGGAGCATCTTTTCGATGCCGGCGCGCCAGCGCCGCTCGATCGCATTCAGTTGGGCGCTGATGCGCTGACGGCACTCAAAGCCGCGAACACGCGGCTGGGGCTTGCGCTCGCGTCGGACGAGATTGCCTATCTCGCCGAACGCTACGGCGAGCTGAATCGCGATCCGAGTGACGCCGAGCTGATGATGTTCGCGCAAGCCAATTCCGAGCACTGCCGGCACAAGATCTTCAACGCATCCTTCAGCGTCGATGGCGTGGCGCAGCCGCGTTCGCTTTTTGCGATGATCAAGAACACGCACGAGATGGCGCCCGCGCATACGTTGTCGGCCTACCACGACAACGCAGCGGTGGTCGCCGGCAATGCCGCGCGCCGCTTTTTCGCCGACGCGAATGACGGTGCGTTCCGCGCGCATGCGGAAGACGTACCGTATGCGATCAAGGTCGAGACGCACAATCATCCGACTGCGATCTCGCCTTATCCCGGTGCTGCTACCGGTTCCGGCGGCGAGATTCGTGACGAAGGTGCGACCGGTCGCGGCGGCAAGCCGAAGGCAGGACTGGTCGGTTTCACCGTTTCGCATCTGCGCATCCCGGGCCTGCCGCGACCGTGGGAAGCGGATCGCCCGTTGCCGCCGCGCTTTGCGAGCGCGTTCGAGATCATGCGCGATGGTCCGCTTGGTGGCGCCGCGTTCAACAACGAATTCGGCCGACCCTGTCTGGGCGGATACTTCCGGACGTTCGAGCAGAGCGGCGCGACGCCGAACCTGCGCAGTGGCTACGACAAGCCGATCATGATCGCGGGTGGCCTTGCCAGTCTGCGCGCAGCGCATGTCGAGAAACAGATTCTTCGCGATGGCGACGCCGTCATCGTGCTCGGCGGTCCCGCAATGCTGATCGGACTCGGCGGTGGTGCGGCCTCGTCGATGGCGTCCGGCGCGAGTTCGGCGCAACTCGACTTCGCTTCCGTGCAGCGCGACAACCCCGAGATGGAGCGGCGCTGCCAGGAAGTCATCGATGCCTGCTGGGCGCGCGGCGCGGACAATCCGATCGTCTCGATCCATGACGTCGGTGCGGGTGGCTTGTCCAACGCGATCCCGGAGATTCTCAATGATTCCGGCGTTGGCGGACACATCGAACTGCGCAAGATCCCCAGTGACGATCCGCAACTGTCGCCGATGCAAATCTGGTGCAACGAATCGCAGGAGCGCTACGTGCTCGGCGTGCGCCCAGAGTCGGTCTCGCTGTTCGAGACGCTTTGCGCGCGCGAGCGTTGCCCCTTTGCGGTCGTCGGCACCGCTACCACCGAGCGCCGCCTGATCGTCAGCGACAGCCTGCTCGGCGGCGACGCGATTGATCTGCCGCTCGACGTGCTGTTCGGCAAGCCGCCGCGCATGCAACGCGATGCGCGCCGGCGCAATGCGCAAGTCGAGATCGTGCCTGACATCGAAGGCATTTCGCTCGACCGCGCGATCGAGCGCGTCCTGCGCGTTCCGGCGGTCGGCAGCAAATCCTTCCTCGTCACGATTGGCGATCGCACCGTCGGCGGTCTGTGCTCCCGCGATCCGATGGTCGGTCCGTGGCAGGTTCCGGTCGCCGACTGCGCCGTCACGTTGTCGGACTTCGACGGCTACGCGGGTGAAGCGATGGCGATGGGCGAGCGTACGCCGCTCGCGTTGCTGGACGCCGCGGCAAGTGCGCGCATGGCGGTCGGCGAAGCGTTGACCAATCTCGCTGCGGCTCCGACCAGGCTGGACGAAGTACGCCTTTCCGCCAATTGGATGGCGGCGATCGGCCATGAAGGCGAAGACGCTGCGTTGTACGACGCGGTGCATGCGGTCGGAATGGAGCTGTGCCCCGCACTCGGCGTGTCGATTCCGGTCGGCAAGGATTCGCTGTCGATGCAGACGCGGTGGCAGGATGCGAGCGGCGAGCAGCGTACGGTTTCGCCGGTATCGCTGATAGTCACCGCCTTCGCGCGCGTACTCGATGTACGCCAGGCACTGACGCCGCAGATCGTGCTCGACCAGGGCGAAAGCGACATCTGGCTGCTCGACCTTGGTGCAGGCAAGTCCCGTCTCGGCGGCAGCGCCTTGATGCAGGCGTTCGATCGAGGCGGTGGCGAGTCACCGGATCTGGACGATGCCGCACGATTCATGGCTTTTTTCGCAGCGATCCAGGCAGCGAACGCGCAGGGGCTGTTACTCGCCTACCACGATCGCAGCGATGGCGGCGCGATCGTCGCGATGATCGAGATGGCATTGGCCGGTCATTGCGGTTTGGATGTGCAGCTTGCCGGGTGGGGCGAGAACACATTGTCTGCGTTGTTCAACGAAGAACTCGGCGCACTGGTGCAGGTGCGCGCTCGCGATCGCGAGACGTTCCTCGCGGTCCTCGCAGCGCACGACGTTGCCGACATCGCACAGTGCGTTGCGAAACCAAACGCGCGCATGCGCGTGAAGCTCGCGCTCGGCAGCGAAACGCTGGCCAAATGGAAGTGGTCGGAATTGATGCGCGCATGGTCCGAAACCAGTCATGCCATGCAACAGCGGCGCGACAATCCGACTACTGCCGACATCGAGAACGAATGGCGCTGCGACGACTGCGATCCCGGCATCACGCCGTGCGTCACCTTCGATCAGAACGAAGATATCGCCGCGCCGTACATCGCGACGGGAGCGCGACCACGCATCGCGATTCTGCGCGAACAGGGCGTCAACGGTCAGGTCGAGATGGCTGCCGCGTTCACGCGTGCAGGCTTCGATGCGTTCGACGTGCACATGAGCGATCTTGCAGCAGGGCGGCGCAAACTTGCCGATTTCAGCGGTTTCGCCGCTTGTGGCGGTTTCAGTTACGGCGATGTGCTGGGTGCAGGCCGCGGCTGGGCTGCATCGATCCTCTACAACGAGCGCTTGCGCGCTGAATTCAATACGTTCTTCACCGATGGATCCAGGTTCGCGCTCGGCGTCTGCAATGGCTGCCAGATGCTGGCGAATCTGAAGTCGATCATTCCCGGCGCTGCGCAGTGGCCGCAATTCGTACGCAATTCGAGCGAGCAATACGAAGCGCGGCTGGCCACGCTGGAAGTGCTCGAATCGCCGTCGATATTTTTCAGGGGCATGACCGGTTCGCGCATCCCTGTCGCCGTCGCGCACGGCGAAGGTCGCACCGTGTTCGCCGATGCGGCGGATGCGAAACGTGCGCTGGTCAGCGCGCGTTTCGTCGACAACGCCGGTTGCGCGACGGAACGCTTTCCGCTCAATTCGAACGGTTCCGCGCACGGCAATGCCGGTTTCACCGCAGCCGATGGACGCGTGACGATCCTGATGCCGCATCCGGAGCGCGTCTTCCGCAGCGTGCAGATGAGCTGGCGCCCGCGCGAGTGGGGCGAGGACTCGCCGTGGATGCGCATGTTTCGCAATGCGCGCGCCTGGATTGGCTGATGAACATCCACGCAGTTGGATTCGTGGGAGCTGCTTCAGCCGCGATGCTCTTGGTGTGGATAAGCCAAACAAGACCGTTGCGGCTGAAGCGGCTCCCACAACCGCGGTTGCCGCCATGAAGCCGAGCCCGATCCGCGAGTTCGGCTTGCGCGCATTGTTGTGGTTGCCGCTCGCGTTCGTTGTCTGGTTCCGTTTTGCGCCGTTCTGGGTGTGGCCGGCCGTTGTGATTGCGCGAAAGGTGATGCTCGGCATCTGGGGCAACCTGTTCAGTGGTGTCGTGCAAGGTGCGGAACTTCTCGATGCGACCGGACACGTGGTCGCACGCGCCGGGTATCTGGTGCAACTGACGACGACGGTGATGGTTACGGTTCCGGCGGGTCCAAATGGCCCGGGTGGCGTCGGCGTGCTGGAGCCGACGATCAACCCGATGATCTATGCCTACGCGCTGCCGCTGTTCGGTGGCTTGGTGATGGCGACGCCGTTGTCCACGAGCCGTCGTCTCTTGCAGTTTGCGATTGCGCTCGTGGTGATCTGGACCACACAGGCCTTCGGCATCGTGGCCGAGAGCCTGAAGACGCTCGCATTCGATGCGGGCAATGAAGGCGCCGCAGCGATCTCCGGCGCAGGTCTGGCGCCGAATGCGATTGCGCTCGCTTACCAGTTCGGGTATCTGATCCTGCCGGCCGTGGTTTCGGTAGCGCTGTGGATTGGCCTGAATCGCGCATTCATCCAGACCCTCGTTCGGCCCGTTGGGGAACCTCAGGCGCGCGACATGGGTCCGAAAAGCATTCGGAATCAAGATTAACGCCCGATATGGAACAATGGGTCCATTCGGAATGACTCTGTGGACAGGGGATTCATGGCTGCCGTCGCACCGATCGAACACACCGTCAATGAGGCCGTTGCGGAGCCCACGCTGGACGACCGCATCTGCCAGTTCCTGGTTGCGCGCGGTCGCCTGAAGGAAACCGATCTCGTCCGCGGAAGGCGACTGCGCGAGGAAGACCCTGCGTCGGGTAGCCTGGTCGCGCTGCTGACCCGGCTCGGCCTCGTGTCCGAACGCGAGATGGCCGAAGGCGTTTCCGAACTGCTCAAGCTCCCGCTGTTGTCGGCGAAGGAATTTCCAGAGACGCCGCCCGCCAACGTGCAGACGTCGATCCGCTTCCTGAAGCATCACCACGTCTGTCCGATCGGCGAAACCGACGACGAAGTAACCTTGCTGGTTGCGGACCCGGCCGACACCTTTCCGCTGCAGGCGCTGCAACTGGCGACAGCGCGCAAGGTGAAGTTGAACATCGGCCTGCGCAGCGAGATCGACGATCTGATCGAGCGCTATTACGGCTCCGGTCGTTCCGCGATGGGCACGATCGTCGAGAACCTCACAGACGACAACAACCGCAGCGAAGACGACATCGAGCATCTGCGCGATCTCGCCTCCGAAGCACCGGTCATTCGCTTGGTCAATCTGGTGATCCAGCGCGCCGTCGAACAACGCGCGTCGGATATCCATGTCGAGCCGTTCGAGAACCGCCTGAAGGTGCGCTATCGCGTCGATGGCGTGTTGCACGAGGTCGAGTCGCCGCCGGCAGCGTCGACAGCGGCGGTGATCTCGCGCATCAAGATCATGGCAAAGTTGAACATTGCGGAACGTCGCCTGCCGCAAGACGGACGCATCATGATCCGCGTACAAGGCAAGGAACTCGACTTGCGCGTGTCGACGGTTCCGACCGCGCACGGAGAATCGGTGGTCATGCGTATCCTCGATCGCGAAGCGATCGTGTTCGATTTTCACTCGCTCGGGTTCACCGACCAGTTCCTGCAGAAATTCGTCAACGTGCTGGAGTTGCCGCACGGCATCCTGCTCGTCACCGGCCCGACCGGCTCGGGCAAGACGACCACGCTGTACACCGCGCTGTCCAAGCTCAACACGCCCGACGTCAAGATCATCACGGTCGAAGATCCGGTCGAGTACCAGATCGAAGGCATTAATCAGATCCAGGCAAAACCCGCGATTGGTCTCGACTTCTCGCACGCGCTGCGTTCGATCGTGCGCCAGGACCCGGACATCATCATGATCGGCGAAATGCGCGATCTGGAAACCGCGAAGATCGCGATCCAGTCCGCGCTGACCGGACATCTGGTTTTGTCGACCCTGCACACGAACAACGCGGCCGGCGGCATTACGCGCATGCTCGACATGGGCGTCGAGGACTACCTGCTGACCTCCACCATCAACGGCATCCTCGCGCAACGTCTCGTGCGCCGGCTCGATCGCGCAAGCGCGCAGGCCTACGAACCGCTGCCCGAGGTGATCAAGGAATTCAACCTCGAGAACTTTACCGACGAACGTCCGATCAAACTTTACAAACCGGGCTCGTCCGCATCGAATCCGACCGGTTATTTCGGGCGTACCACGATCATGGAATTCCTTGTCATGTCCGATCCGATTCGCCGCCAGATCATGCAGCACGCCGGCATGGGCGACATCGAGCAGCAGGCGCGTACAGAGGGCATGCGCACGATGTACGAGGATGGCCTGGTCAAGGCCATGCAGGGCCAGACCACGATCGAGGAAATCCTGCGCGTGACGCAGGAGAGCTGATCGCATGACGCTGTTCTATTACAAGGCGGTCACGCCGGCTGGCGAAACGCTCGAAGGTCAGTTCGACGTTACCAGTCGTGACGAAGTGATCGGCAAGCTGCAGGACGCCGGCAATATCCCGCTCGAGGTACGTGAGGCGGATAGCGGCGATTCGGCGAGTCTGTTCGCAGCGATGTTCAAGCGCGCTACCTTGACCCAGGCGCAAGTCGTGCAATTCACGCAGCAGCTGGCGACTTTGCTTGGCGCGGGTCAGCCGCTCGACCGCGCATTGCAGATACTGCTCGACCTGCCCGAGACCGAGAAGGCGAAACGGCTGCTCGAACGCGTGCGCGACCAGGTTCGCGGCGGCACGCCGCTCTCGGATTCACTAGAAGCCGAGCACGGCACGTTCTCGCGCCTGTACGTGAACATGGTTCGCGCGGGCGAAGCCGGCGGATCGATGCACGAAACGCTGGCGCGTTTGGCCGACTATCTCGAGCGCAGCGCCAACCTCAAGAGCAGCGTCGTCAACGCGATGATCTATCCGGCCTTCCTCGTCGGCATGGTGATGGTCTCGCTGATGGTGCTGCTGATTTACGTGGTACCGCAATTTGCGCCGATGTTTGCAGACATGGGCGTCGAAATGCCGTTCATCACCAAAGTCGTGCTTGCTGTGGGTTCTACCCTGCAAAACTTCTGGTGGTTGATTCTCGCTGCGATCATATTCGGTGCAGGCTGGCTGCGCCGGCAACTGGCCGATCCTCCGTCGCGATTGAAGATCGACGAGCGCTTGCTGAAGACGCGTGTCGTCGGCGATGTGATCCGCAAGGTCGAGACTGCGCGCATTGCACGCACGCTGGGAACGCTGCTCAAGAATGGCGTGCCGTTGCTGAGCGGCCTCACGGTTGCGCGCAACGTGATGACCAACACCGTGCTTGCCGAAGCGGTCGGACAAGCAGCCGAGGAAGTGAAGACGGGCGGAGGTCTCGGTTTCGCGCTGGCACAGTCCAAGCGTTTCCCCAAGCTCGCGATACAAATGATCAGCGTCGGCGAAGAATCGGGCGAACTGGACACGATGCTGATGAAGGTTGCCGACACCTTCGATATCGAAGTGAAGAATACCTTGGACCGTTTGCTGGCGGCGCTGGTGCCGGCAACCACGATCGTGATGACGGTTGTCGTCGCGATGATCATGTTGGCGATCGTGCTGCCGATTATGAACATCGCCGGCGCCGTCAAATAACACTGCCATTTGCAGAAGAGGAAAGCCATGAGCGTTAGAACACAGAAAATGTATCGACCCTTGTCGCGTGCAGCGGGTTTCAGCTTGATCGAAATGCTCGCGGTGATCGTCCTGATCGGCATCGTTGCGGGCATCGTCGTGCAACAGGTGGGCAAGAACGTCGACAAGGGCAAATACGGCGCTGGCAAGTCGCAGGTGCAGATGCTGGCTGGCAAGATCGAAGGCTATGCGCTCGACAACGGCTCACCGCCGGCGCGCCTGGAAGACCTGACCGCCAAGCCCGGGAATGCGTCAAATTGGCAGGGCCCGTACGCGAAGGTTTCGGATCTCAAGGATCCGTTCGGACACACGTTCCAGTACAAGGCGCCTGGTGAACACGGTGACTTCGATATCACGTTTCTCGGCAAGGATGGCCAAGCCGGTGGCGATGGCGTGAACGCGGACTACGGCAACTGGCAATGAAAAGCCGGGAATCGGGAATAGGGAATAGGGAGTCGAAAGAGCTGGCGCATGCCGCTCTTGCCCAATCCCGATTCCCGAGTCCCCATTCTCGGCCTTGCGCGCACTCACGCGCGCAAGGCTTCACTCTGATCGAGCTGATGGCGGTGATCGTGCTGCTCGCAATCGCGATGACGGCGGTTACGTTCTCGTTCTCCAAGAGTCTGCAAAGTGCGCGCGTCCGCGCGGCGAGCCGCGATCTCGTCGCGGCATTGCGCTACACGCGCGGCCAGGCGATCGTGAAAGGCAAACAGGAAGTGCTGACGCTCGATCTCGACAGCAATGCCTACACCGCGCCCGGCAAGGGTGCGGTCAAGCTGCCGAAAGACATGAGTTTGCGCCTAACCACGGCCGACACAGAGCAGACTGGAGCAAACGCAGGAGGCATTCGTTTTTTCCCCGATGGCAGCTCGACCGGCGGGCACATAACGGTGTTGCAGGGGCAGCGCGAATGGCGTGTCAATGTCGCCTGGTTGACGGGCGATATCGCGCTCGACGAGCAGCCCGAGCGATGACTGCGATCGCTGCGGCGAACTTGGCGCAGGTTGCGAGGTCCATCTACGCCATGAACAACTTTCGCAGCCAACCTAGGTTTCGCGTCCATGTGCGCGGATTCAGTCTGATCGAAATGGTTGCGGCTTTTCTCGTGTTCGCGATTGCTGTCGGCGTGTTGATGCAGGTGCTCGCGACATCGATGCGCAGCACGCGGCAATCCTCCGACTACACGATGGCGGCACTTTGGGCGCAGTCGAAGCTCGATACGGTCGGTGTCGGCAAGCCGATTGAGGCAGGTCGCAGCAGCGGCCGCTTCGACAACGTGTATCGCTGGGAGCTGGACATCCAGCAAGTGGACGCGGCGAGCGTCGAACCACCGCCGCAGGCGACTGCTATCGCCGGCAATGCAGCACAGAATCCCAATTCGAGCCAGGGGCAGC
>JBDSBK010000409.1:0-6230 GCA_039921645.1 Dokdonella sp. | reverse complement strand
CGATCAGGTCGGTCATCACGTCCCAGTAGGGAGCGGCATCGGCGAAATTCGCGATGGCATCGACTTCGCTGAAACCGATCGCCTGCAATTGCGGCTTCAACGGCTGGCGATGATCGATCACGTGTTGCGCGCCCATCTGGATGCACCACGTGATCGTTTCCGGGCGCGATGCCGTTGCGATCACGACGAGGCCGGCACGACGCGAGAGCTGGATCGCGATCGAACCAACGCCGCCGGCGCCGCCGATGATGAGCAATGACTTGCCGCGATCGGCGCCGTCCGCGTCGAAGCGCATGCGCTGGAACAGCAGTTCCCAGACGGTGATCGCGGTGAGTGGCATTGCGGCTGCATTGGCGAAATCGAAACTGGTCGGCTTGCGCCCGACGATGCGTTCGTCGACGAGCTGGATTTGCGCATTGCTGCCGCTGCGCGTGATGTCGCCCGCGTACCAGACGGCGTCGCCGGGCTTGAACAGGGTCACGGCGTCGCCGACGGCTTCGACGACACCGGCGGCGTCATAGCCGAGTACTTTCGGTTGTGCTTCGACAATGGGCTTGGGCGCGCGCACCTTGGTGTCGACCGGATTCACGGAGACCGCCTCGACGCGCACGAGCAGGTCGTGTGCGCTCGGTTGCGGTGTGGGCAATTCGATGTCGACCAGCGATTGCGGATCGTCGATGGGTAGATAGCGGGTGAGGGCGACGGCTTTCATTGCATGCTCCGTTGAGCGGAAAGGGAATGACTCGCGCAATCAGAACGCGGACAGGACCAGGCCGCCTTCCGCGCGGATCGCCGCACCATTGACCACGGAAGCGGCGGGGCTGGCGACGAAGGCGACGACGCGGGCAATCTCGGCGGGTTCGGCGAAACGCTGCAGCAGCGAGGTCGGGCGAGCCGTCTTGAAGAACTGCTTCTCGAACTCCGCGACGCTGATGCCTTGCTGCGCGGCGAGCTGGCCGACGAACACGCCCACGCCTTCCGAGCGCGTCGGCCCGGCGAGCACCGAATTCACCGTCACCTGCGTGCCGCTGGTGAGCTGCGCCATGCCGCGCGCGAGCGCGATCTGCGCGGCTTTGGTGACGCCGTAGTGGATCATCTCGACCGGGATCTGGATTCCCGATTCGCTCGACAGGAAGACGACACGGCCGCGGTTGCGATCGAGCATGCCGCCGAAGTAGTGACGCGACAGGCGTACGCCGCTCATGACGTTGGCGTCCCACAGCCGCTGCCATTCCTCGTCGTCGATCTTGTCGAAGTCGGTCGGCACGAAGATGCCGAGGTTGTTGATCAGGATGTCGGTCTGCGGCACCGTGGCGACGAATGCGGCGGCCCCTGCGGCGGTCGCAAGATCCGCGGCGACGCCGCGCAGTTGCGCATCCGGCACTGCTTTCTTGAGCGATCGCAGAGCCTCGTCGACGCGGACCTGGGTGCGGCCATTGACGACGACACTTGCGCCCGCGCGGGCCAGCTCTTCGGCAATTGCGTAACCGATGCCGGCGGTTGAGCCGGTGACGATAGCGGTCCAGCCGGTGAGGGAATTGGTCATGGGATGTTCTCGCTGGCAAGGAAAAGGATTCTGTTCGGATCGAACGGCGGGAGCGAATCGACGGACTTGCTGATCGGCTCTGTGAGGCCTTTGCGAACGTGAATCATCGGACACTTGCATCTTTGTTGGAAACGGCAAGAATTGATAGGGAGTTTCAACGGAATATTGATAATCATGGACCGTATCGGCGACCTCGGCTTGTTCCTCAAGGTGCTCGACCTCGGCTCGATCAGCGCGGCCGCGCGCAGCCTGGATATTTCCGTCGCCGTTGCCAGCCAGCGCTTGATGCGACTCGAAAAGCAGCTCGGCGTGCGTCTGTTGCATCGGACCACGCGCCGACTGCATGCGACGCCGGAAGGCGCAGCGCTCGCCGAACAGGGGCGCGCGATGGTCGAGGATCTCGAAGTCTTGACCACCGATCTGCGTCAGGTGGGCATGGAAGCGTCCGGCACGCTGCGCATGACGGCTTCGGCTTCGTTCGGTCGGCAGTACCTCTCGCCATTGTTGCCGGAGTTCCTCGCACGCTACCCGAAGATCCGGATCAGCGTGGATCTGGATGACCGCATGCAGGATCTGATCAGCTCGGGCTACGACCTCGCGATCCGAATCGGAGCGCTCGACGATTCGAACCTCGTTGCGCGCAAGATCGCGACCAATCGCCGCGTGTTGTGCGCGTCGCCTGCGTATCTTGCGCGGCACGGAACGCCAAAGCTGCCGGCCGATCTCGCCAATCACGAATGCCTCATCCTCAGCGGCAGCCAGGGACGTCAGGATATTTGGCGCCTGAGCGATCGCGGAGGTCACGAGGCGAGTGTGCGCGTGAGTGGTCGTTTCGAATGCAATTTCGGAGAAGTCCTGCGCGATGCGGCCGTTGCAGGATTCGGCATTGCACTGCATTCGACCTGGCATGTGTGCGATGACCTGCGCGATGGTCGATTGCGCACCGTGCTGCCGGCCTACAAGGTTGCAGAGAGCGGCATCTTTGCGGTGATGCCGCAGCGTCGCCTGGTGCCATTGCGCGTGCGCGTGTTCGTCGACTTCCTGTGCGAACACTTTTCCGATCCACCGTGGGAGCGCGATTTCGCGAATCGCAATGCCATCTCGCGCAAGGCCGAAGATCTCAAGCCCGACGTTCGCACTGGTTGAGTCATCGCATTGCAATGTCGTGACCGCTGCCTCTCTTGCGCGATGCACGCGTCGGCATACTCGAGCCTCGATCACTAGGCACGCGACGATGCGCCGAACATTCCTGTTGCTGATCCTGTCGACGGGCAGGGCCGTCGCGAGTGATTGCCTCAGCCCGGGCGACACGCTGTTCGCATCGGGCTTTGAAACACCATCGACGCATATCCACTACGTCGCGACGAATGGCGACAACAGCCACGACGGTGGTCCTGCCACGCCGTGGGCATCGCTCCAGTACGCGGCGACCCATGTCAATGCAGGCGAGACCATTTGCGTGCGCGGTGGTGTGTACAACGAGCTGGTCACGTTGACCCGTTCCGGTTCGGCAGCCGCTGGCCCGATCGTGCTGGGCAACGCGCCAGGCGAGATCCCGATCGTCGATGGCGCGGGCCTCGCGATACCGAACAGTCAGAACGGCTTGATCACCATCGTCGATGCGAGCTACGTGACCGTGCAGGGCTTCGAGTTGCGCAACTACACGACGGCGTCGACGTCGAAGGTGCCGATCGGTCTCTACCTCACCGGCGCCGGTACGCAGATCCGCCTGTTCGGCAACCATATCCATGACATCCGCAATACCGCCAGTGGCTGCGCGGCGAACGCGTTCGGTCTCAAGGTCGATGGGACGGCGGCGCCTGAGTCGATCAGCGAGCTGACGATCTCGGGCAACGAAATCGATCACCTCGTTCTCGGCTGCAGCGAATCGTTCTCGCTCGACGGCAATGTCGAACACTGGACGATCTCTGGCAACACGGTGCATGACACCAACAACATCGCCATCGGGGCGATCGGTTTCGAAGGCGTTGCTCCGGACCCCGCCTATGACCAGGCGCGCGATGGCGTGATCAGTGGCAACACGATCTACAACATATCGTCGTATGGTAATCCGGCTTATGGCAACGAGTACGCGGCCGATGGCATCTATGTCGACGGTGGCACGCGCATCACGATCGAGCGCAACCGCGTGCATCACGTGGACTTCGGCATCGAGATTGCCAGCGAGCATGCCGGTCGCACGAGCAGTCATGTACTCGTGCGCAACAACCTCGTCTATCTCGGCAACTCGGCCGGCATCTCGATCGGTGGTTATGCCGCCGGCGTGGGTGGAACCGATCACGTGACCATCGTGGGAAATACGCTGTTTCACAACGATCAGGCGGCCACCGGCGAGGGCGAATTCCAGATCCAGTATCACGCCACCAACAATGTGTTCGCGAACAATCTGGTGTATGCGGGGAATGGTGGCGTGCTGGTGTACGCGTTTGCCGCCGATACGCCGACGCCCGCCGCACTCGATCACAACCTGTACTATTCCGACGTCGGAGCGAGCGGATCGACCTGGGTCTGGCAGGGCAACGAATACACGGGTATTGCGGCGTATCGCATTGCAGCCGCGCAGGATGAGCATTCGTCGTTCGCGAATCCGCAAATTACCGATCTGGTCGCGCCGGACCTGCGCCCGCTCGGTGCATCACCGGCTATCGATGCTGGCCTTGACTACGGAGCCGCCGTAATCGGGGTATCCGATTTCGCTGGCAGTCCACGAATTGCGGGAGCAACCGTCGATATCGGGGCGTACGAGAAGTAACGGTCGATCCGGCGTCGGCGAGAAAACCATGCGGTTGATCGAGCCCGCGCCATGCTCCCGCGGTCACCCGCAGCGAGTGCGCGCCAAGTCCCGATCCTGTCGCAGTGGCAAGGGTCACTGCGAGTGCTCCGATCAACAGCGAGCCTGCCTCGCGGCAAGTCCTCTGCAAGCCGCGTGATTCTGGCAAAATGCGCGGCTCTTTCCCGACTGCTGGCAAATCCCATGTCCCATCACGACATCCGCTCGGCCGTGAGGCCCGACCCTGACCAACCGATGGTCGACATCGCCAATTACGTCGCCGATTACAAGATCGACTCGAAAGAGGCTTACGACACCGCGCGCTACATGCTGCTCGACTCGCTCGCCTGCTCGATGCTGGCGATGAAATTTCCCGAATGCGTCAAGCACCTCGGCCCGCTCGTTCCCGGCGCGACGCTTGCTGGCGGTGCGCGGGTTCCGGGGACCAGCTTCGAACTGGACCCCGTGCAGGCGGCGTACAACATCGGCGTGCAGGTGCGCTGGCTCGACTTCAATGACACATGGCTCGCCGCAGAGTGGGGTCATCCATCCGACAATCTGGGCGCGATCCTCGCGGTCGCCGATTACCTGTCGCGCCAGGCCGAACGCGAAGGCGGCAAACCGTTGACCGTCCGCGATGTGCTCGGCCACGCGATCAAGGCGCACGAAATCCAGGGCTGCTACGCGCTGAAGAATTCGTTCAACCGCGTCGGTCTCGATCACGTGATCCTGGTGCGCCTCGCATCGACTGCGGTCGCCACACAGATGCTCGGCGGCGGCAAAGAGGAGATCGTCAACGCGGTCTCGCACAGCTGGATCGACAACGGCGTACTGCGCACATATCGCCACGCGCCGAACACCGGTCCGCGCAAGAGCTGGGCCGCAGGCGATGCCTGCCGCCGCGCAGTCACGCACGCATTGAATGCGGTCAAGGGCTGCGTCGGCTATCCGTCTGCGCTGACCGCCAAAACCTGGGGTTTCTACGACGTCGCATTCAAGGGCAAGGCGTTCGAGTTCGAGCGTCCGTTCGGCAGCTACGTGATGGAGAACGTCCTCTTCAAGATCAGTTTCCCGGCCGAGTTCCATGCCCAGACCGCGGTCGAGTGTGCGATGCAGCTTCACCCGGAAGTGGCCAGCAGAATCGATCAGATCGAGAAGATCGTGATCGAGACGCAGGAAGCGGGCGTGCGCATCATCGACAAGACGGGTCCGCTGGCGAACTACGCGGACCGTGATCACTGCATCCAGTACATGGTGGCGGTACCGTTGATCTTCGGACGCCTTACTGCGGACGACTATGCCGACAATGTGGCCGCCGACCCGCGCATCGACGCGCTGCGCTCGAAGATGGAAGTCAAAGAGAATCCGCAGTTCACCAAGGACTACTTCGATCCGGACAAGCGCTACATCGGAAACTCACTGCAGGTATTCTTCAAGGACGGCAGCTCGACCGACAAGGTTTCGATCGATTTCCCGATCGGTCATCGCAAGCGTCGTGCCGAAGGCATCCCTGTGTTGCTCGCAAAGTTCGAGTCGGCCTTGGCAGGCCATCTCACGGCGGAACGCGTGCAGAAGATCATCGCGGCAAGCCGCAGCCCCGAAACGCTGGACGCAATGCCGATCCATCGATTCATGGATCTGTTCGCTGGCTGAATGACTCCACCCTTAACGGCATCTTCACATGAGGGTGGCTGTCGCCGCTTGATGTGGCTACACTCCCGCCACAGCCCGCAACCTTGGGAATTTGTTAAGCGCACGTTTCTAGCGCGTCATTTTCGCGTAGACTAGTACGAGTGTGAGAGCGTCCCCTTGGGTTGCAGGACGCGTGGCGAATACCAAAAAACGTAGAGAGGAGACTCTGAATGAAACGTAATGCCCTTAGTGCGCTCATCG
>JBDSBK010000408.1:0-2561 GCA_039921645.1 Dokdonella sp. | reverse complement strand
CGCCACAGCGCGCGTTAAGCATCGCCTTCCTAGTCTTGATGGTCCGTAGCTGCGGAGCGATCGCCATGCCTCGTCCCATCTGGACCGGAACACTCTCGTTCGGCCTGCTCAACGTGCCTATCCAGCTGATGTCCGGCGAGCGCCGAACCGACCTCAGCTTCCGCATGCTCGACAGTCGCAACAACAAGCCGGTCCGCTACGAGCGGGTGAACAGCGACACCGGTGAGGAAGTACCCTGGAAGGACATCGTCAAGGCGTACGAATACGACAAGAACAGCTATGTCGTGCTCGACGAAGCCGACATCAAGGCCGCTGCACCGGAAAGCCATGAGGCGGTCGAGATCGAAGCCTTCGTCGATGCGGATGCGATCAATCCGGCCTACTACGAGAAGCCCTACATCCTCGTTCCGGGCAAGAAGGCGGAGAAGGGATACGTGCTGCTGCGCGACACGCTCGTGAAGACGGCGAAGGTCGGTATCGCGCGCGTCGTGATCCGCACGCGAGAATACCTCGCTGCCGTGATGCCGCAGGAGCATGCGCTGGTGATGATCCTGCTGCGCTATCCGCAGGAGCTCGTCGACGTCGACGACTACAACATTCCGTCGAAGAAAGCCTCCGAGTACCGCGTGACCGCGAAAGAGCTCGAGATGGCCAGGAGCCTGATCGAGTCGATGGCCGGCGACTGGAAGCCGGACGAGTATCGCGACGAATTCCGCGCGCGCCTGCACAAGGTGATCGAAAAACGCATGAAGCAGAAGGGCGTCGTGACGGCACCTGAAGAGAGTGAGGCGCACCTCCCCGAAAACGCGGCAACCAACGTCGTCGATTTCATGTCGCTGCTGAAAAAGAGCATCGATTCCAAGCAGCGCACTCCGGCCAGCAAGCGCGCGGCCGCGAAGAAGCCCGCAGCAAAGAGCGTCGCGAAGAAGGCGGCGAAGAAAGCGCCCGCTAAGGCAGCTCCAAAGCGACGCAAATCGGCCTGAGGCGGCGATGAGCCTGCGCGACTACGAGCGAAAGCGGCGCTTCGCCGAAACGCCGGAGCCCGCGCCCGATGGCGCGCGCGGGACGTCGCGCACGAAGAAGCCCATCTTCGTCGTGCAGCTTCATCATGCACGTGCGCGTCACTACGATTTCCGCCTTGAGGTCGATGGAGCGCTCAAGAGTTGGGCGGTGCCGAAGGGGCCGTCATTGCGTGCAGGCGAAAAGCGCCTCGCTGTCGAAGTCGAGGATCACCCGGTTTCGTATGCGACCTTCGAAGGCGATATCCCGCAAGGTCACTACGGTGGCGGTCACGTCGATATCTTCGATCACGGCACCTGGGCGCCGGACGGCGAACCGTTGCGCGCGCTTGCAAAAGGACACCTCGATTTCGAACTCTTCGGCACCAAGCTGCGCGGCCGCTGGACGCTCGTGCGCACGCATCTGCGCGGTGCGAAAGCGCAGTGGCTGCTGCTCAAGCGCAGCGATGCCGAAGCACGCGATGCGGAAGCGGACGATCTGATCGGCGAAGTCGGGCGTTCCGACGAGAAGCAAGTCATGGTTTCCAATAAACCCAAGCCAGCGAAGCGGGCGACCAGGCAATCGACCGGTGCCAGCAAGACCAGGAACGTCAATGCGCCCACGATGAAGACTCCGGCAAAATTCGCGCTCGCCACGCAGCGCTGGCGCAAGCGCGCGCTGGGCCTGCAGGACGCACGCGACAAACCGGTCGCTGCGGGCTTCAAGCCGCAGCTGTGCAGCCAGCAAGCGACAGCGCCCGAGGGTGAGGGATGGCTGCACGAGACGAAGTGGGATGGCTATCGCCTGCTCACCGATCTCGATGCGCGCAAGGTCCATCTGCGGTCGCGCAACGATCTCGACTGGAGCGAAAAGTTTCCGCGCATCGCGCGCGCAATCGAAGCACTTCCCGTCGCGAGCGCACGCCTCGACGGCGAACTGATCGCGTTGGACGCGAAAGGGCATAGCGATTTCTCCGCGCTTCAACGTGCACTCGACAGCGGCGACGATGCGGCGCTGCGCTACGTGGTGTTCGATCTGCCCGCGCTCGAAAACATCGACCTGAGGCAGACGCCGTTGCTGGAGCGCAAGGCGTTGCTGGAGTCGCTGCTGCAGTCGGTCGAGTCGAACGCGCTGATGTTCAGCACCCATATCGTCGGCCACGGCGAGCGCGTGTTCGCCGCAGCGGGTCGTCAGCAGCTCGAAGGCATCGTCAGCAAGCGTGTCGACTCGCCGTACACCGAAGGGCGCTCGCGCGACTGGGTCAAGGTCAAGCATGCGAATACCGACGAATTCGTCGTGGTGGGCTACAGCGCTCCGCAAGGTGCGCGCCAGGGCTTCGGCTCCTTGCTGCTCGCCTCCGTCGAGGGCGATGCATTGCACTACGTCGGGCGCGTCGGCACCGGCTTCAACGATGCGCAGATCAGGACACTGACGCGGCAACTGAAAATGCTTGCGACCGACGCGCCGAGTGTCGAGCTGCCCGCGCATGTTCCGTTCCGCGCGAACACGGTCAGATGGGTCAGGCCCGAACTGGTGGTCGAAGTGGAATTTCGCGGCTGGGC
>JBDSBK010000407.1:0-2810 GCA_039921645.1 Dokdonella sp. | reverse complement strand
TCGAACGCGATCACGTGTATGCGCATGCATGGTTCCGCACCACGACGACGGGTTCGGTGCAGAAGATCCGCGTGCCGGCCGGCTTCGAGGGCAATGGTTACGTCAACGTGCAATTCATCCGCGATCCGTCGTCGGACGAGATTTTCACGAGTCCGTTGTCGTATGGGGTTGCGCCGTTCTCGGTCGATCTCGACGCGCGTCGCGATGCGCTCACGCTAGGCACGCCGGCGCAGGTCAAGCCGGGTGAAACCGTCACGTTCAAGATCGGCGTGGCGCATCCTGCGCGCGTCGCGGTCTTCGCGGTCGACGAAGGCATCCTGCAGGTAGCGCGCTACACGCTCGGCAATCCGCTCGATTTCTTCTTCAAGAAACGCATGCTCGAGGTCACGACCAGCCAGACCCTGGACCTGATCCTGCCGGAATTCTCCAAGCTCGCCGGCATGGCGGCACCAGGCGGCGACGAGGATGGCGCACTCGGCAAGCACCTCAATCCGTTCCGCAAGAAGCACGCGCCGCCGGTTGCGTACTGGTCCGGCCTCGTCGACGTCAAGGACACGAAGGACTTCAGCTGGAAACTGCCGGACGACTTCAACGGCAAGCTGCGCGTGATGGCGGTCGCGGTCGCGCCGGATCGCGTCGGCACTGCCGAAGGAGCAACCACGGTGCGCGGCGATTTCGTGTTGTCGCCGAACGTGCCGTCGATGGTCGCGCCGGGCGACGAATTCGAAGTCAGCGTCGGTGTCGCCAACAATCTCACCGGTCTCGCGGGCAAGGAATTGCCGATCAGCGTCAAACTCGAAGCGAATGCGCAAGTCGAAGCGGTCGGCGCGGCACAGCAGGAGCTGAAACTCGGTGAGCTGCACGAAGGCGTTGCACTGTTCCGCCTGCGCGCGAAGGGCGAGCCCGGTGTCGCGAGCCTTGCGTTCAGCGCGAGCAGTGGCGACAAGGCGGCGAAGCAGACGGTCGAGGTATCGGTGCGGCCAGCGGTGCCGTATCGCAGCGAGATTGCGATCGGCTCGGTGCGCAGCGGCGTTGCCGACGTGAAGCCCTTGCGCGCGATGTTCGATGCGCACGCCAAGCGCGACGTCGCGATGTCGTTTGCGCCGCTCGTGCTCGCGCGTGGTCTGTCCGCGTATCTGGCCGACTTTCCGCACCGCTGCACCGAGCAATTGCTGAGCCAGGGCATGCCGGCGCTGGTGTTCGATGCGCATCCGGAACTCGGCGGGATCGTGCGCGGCGAGGATGCACCGACACCGGCGAAGGCGTTCGCGCAATTGATCGCGGTGCTGCGTTCGCGCCAGAACGCCGAGGGCGGCTTCGGCTTGTGGACAGCAACATCGCAAGCGGCACGTTATGTCTCCGCGTACGCGGTGCAGTTCCTGCTCGAAGCGCGCGAGCGCGGCAAGAGCGTGCCGGACGATCTGCTCGAGCACGCGAACAGCTATCTCCTGACGCTGGCCGCGGATGAAAGCGATGGCAGCCTCGACGGTCTGCGCGAGCGCGCGTTCGCAATTTACCTGCTGTCGCGGCAGGGCAAGGTGATGACGAACCAGCTTGCATCGGTGCGCAAGCGCCTGGACGAGCGCTATGCGAAGGAATGGCACGAAGACTCGGCGGCGGCATATCTCGCGGCCTCGTTGCAGCTGCTCAAGCAGGACAAGGAAGCGGCGAATTTGATCGATGGACCGCAAAAGGTGCTGCTGCGCCAGGTGCAGGACGCGACCTACCGCTATGCGCGCTACTACGATCCGCTGATCCGCGACAGCGCGACGCTGTACCTGATCGCAAAGCACTTTCCGGAACGTGCCAGGGCCTTGCCGGCGGACGCGCTGCGCAACATCGTCGCCGCGTTGCAGCGCGGTTGGTACAACACGCTGTCGTCGGCGCAGATCGTGCTCGCGCTGGATGTGTATGCGAGCAAGGTCGGTGTCGAACTGATGGACAAGCTGGCGATCGAGTCGATCGCAGCGGATGGCAAGGCGACGTCGATCGGCAAGGTCGACGGGATCGTCGCATCGGCGAAATTCAACGCGACGGCAAGCGCGCTGCGTCTGCGCAACGGCGCCGATGCGAATGCGTGGTACACCGTCACCCAGACCGGCTTTGATCGCGCGGTGCCCACAGTCGAACGCAAGGAAGGTATCGAGATCCTGCGTGAATACACCGACGCGCAAGGCCACGCGGTCGACAAGGTCGCGCTCGGCGACGAGCTGCAGGTGCATGTGAAGATCCGTGCGACGCGCAACGACGGCGTCGGCAATGTCGCGATCGTCGATCTGTTGCCTGGCGGATTCGAACCGGTGCAGGAAACCCACACGACGGGCGACGCACCGGCGGCCGAGGGCGCCGACGCGACCGCAACTACGGACACGACAGGAACGAACACGACGACCTGGATCAGCCCGGTCGGCCTCGCCTCGTCGAGCTGGCACCCGGAGTATGCCGATGTGCGCGACGATCGCGTCGTGATCTACGGCAGCGCGAGCAACGACGTGCAGGAATTCGTCTACCGCATCAAGGCCACCAACGCGGGTACCTACGTGGTGCCGCCCGCGTACGGCGAATCGATGTACGACCGCACGATCCAGGCGCAGTCGAAAGGCGGCGGCAAGCTCGTGGTCGAACGCGCGAAGGAGTAGGGCGCGCTATTGACCCTGGCCGATGATGTGTGAATTCGGATGAGTTCATGGCGAACGAAGCGCTTCATGCTTCAGCTCGCCAGATCAATAAGTCCTCCTGTGAAACGGGAGGTCAGAACGATGCTTTCAAGCCCTCCCCTTCAAGGGGAGGGTTGGGTGGGGATGGTGTCA
>JBDSBK010000406.1:0-3515 GCA_039921645.1 Dokdonella sp. | reverse complement strand
AATTGAGCCGCGCGTGCCGGAACTCTGGCTGGGGCTGATTTCTGGCACCAGCGCAGACGGCATCGACGCAGCGCTGGTCCGTTTCGAGCCGCGGCTCGAGGTTGTCGCGTCACAGACATTTCCTTACACCGCCGGCTTGCGTGAACGCGTGATCGGGCTCGCGCGAAGCCGCGCATCGATTGCCCTCGACGAATATGGCCGGCTCGATGTCGAAGTCGGCGAATGCTTCGCCGCTGCCGCGCTGTCCGTGCTTCGCCATTCAGGCGTCAGTGCAGCAAGCGTCACGGCGATAGGCTCGCACGGCCAAACGGTGTGTCACCGGCCGATGGGACCGCATCCCTTCACACTGCAGATCGGGGATGCCAGCGTAATCGCCGAGCGCACAAGCATTCGGACGATCGCCGACTTTCGTCGCGCCGATGTCGCTGCGGGTGGCCAAGGCGCACCTCTGCTGCCAGGCCTGCATGCCGCCCTGTTCGCCGATCCCGTCATTTCGCGAGCGATCCTCAATCTTGGCGGCATCGCGAACCTGACTTTGCTATCACCAGGGCGCGACGTGCTCGGCTTCGATTCGGGCCCCGCAAACTGCCTGCTGGATGCTTGGGCGGCACGCCATCTCAATGTTGCACGTGATGACAACGGCGCTTGGGCGCGCAGCGGTCACGTGGACGAGACCCTGCTCGCGCGCTGGCTTGACGATCCGTATTTCCATGCGCCGCCACCCAAGAGCACTGGCCGTGAAGTTTTCAACCTCGACTGGCTCGATGCGCGCGTTCCAGAACAAGCCACTCCTGAGGACGTGCAGGCAACCCTGGTCGTGCTCAGTGCACGCAGCATCGCCGATGCGCTACGCACGCGCGCGCGCGACACGCGCGAGGTTTTTGCGTGTGGTGGCGGGGTGCACAACGCCGCACTCATGGATGCGCTGCGTCGGGAATTGCCAAGCGCACGCCTCGACACCACGGCAGCTTTGGGACTCGACCCCGATTACGTAGAAGCCGTGGGCTTTGCCTGGCTTGCGCGTGCACGGCTTGCCAATGAACCGGGCAATCTGCCCTCGGTGACGGGTGCGCGAGGTGCGCGTTTGCTGGGCGCCATTTATGCGGCTGCGGAAAAGCCGCCGCAGAAAATTTGATCTTCTAGCTTCGCTTGCGACGCGGTCCATTTGCGGGGTGGGCGAGCGATTTGGTCTTTGCGTCCTGGTCGCTGAACAGCGGACGTCCGTCAAGACGCTCGAATGCCTCCAGGGCATTGTCGAACGTCTCCGTTTCATCCGAATTCCAGACGCCGCGCAAGCGCGCAATATCCCGGCGTTCGCCGCGCACGAGGCTTTGTCCACCCAGACCCAATGCATAGCGCAACGCATGAATGACGACTTCATCCAAGGGCCACGCGAGGTCATTGGCAATCTGATCGAGGCGCTCGGTAATGGCGTCGTCGATGTTGCGAATTACGATGTCCATGACAGGGTCCGGCATGCTTGCATGCATGCGATTGTGGCACGAGCGCCGCCGGACTAGTCACGACTCGATGTCGCCACCTCGTCGCGCGCGAAACGCGGCCACAGATAAAGAAATAACATCGTCGCCGGGAGGATGGCGAGCGTTGTGATGATGAAATACGAACCGTAGCCGGTGGCCGTCGCAATGCCGCCGGCGAAGAAGCCAAGCATCTTGCCCGGCAAGTTGACCAATGAGCTGAGCAGTGCGTATTGCGTCGCCGTATGCTCGCGGTTCACCAGCGAGGACAGAAATGCCACGGTGGGTGGACCGAGAAATCCGAGCGTGAGATTTTCACCGGAGATCACTGCGGTCAGCACCATCAGATTGCCCGGATGCGCGATCAGGAAAAGATATAGGAGATTGCTGCTGCCACACAGCACGACCGCCGCACAAAGCGTGCGCCATGCGCCCCAGCGCGCAACTGCGGCGCCACCAAAAAATACGCCTACGATGCCGATCCAGATTCCGTAGATCTTGGTGATCGTGCCGATCTCGGTCTTTGAAAACCCCATGTCGCGATAGAACGGACTCATGATTCCGCCGATCGTCGCCTGCTCCGGAATCTTGAACAGCAGAATGAACAGCAAGATCACGCCCGTGAGCTGCCAGCCGTACCGGCGCACGAAATCCGCGAACGGATCGACTATCGCGTAGCGCATCGCGTCACCCCAACGGACCGGCAGTGCGCGATCGACATCGGGCTCACGGGCGATGAGGTTCGCCGCAATCGGCACCGCCATCGCCCCTGCCATCAACACATAGATCCAGCTCCAGGCGATGTGATCGGCAAGAATCAAGGCCAGCGCACCCGCCAGGATCAACGCGATGCGATATCCCAGCGAATACGTCGCGACCAGTGCACCCTGCGCTTCGACTGGCGCGATCTCGATGCGGTATGCGTCGACTGCGATGTCCTGCGTCGCACCGAAGAAAGCGACCGCAATCGTTGCGCCGACAAACAAGGGAAGGTGTCGGGGTGTCCACGCCGCCATTGCAAGCAGGCCTGCCACGACACCGAGTTGCGCCAGCAGCAACCAGCCGCGGCGGCGACCCAGACGCGCAAATCCCGGAACCTGCCAATGATCCAGCAACGGAGCCCACAGGAATTTGAACGCATAGGTCATGCCGGCGCTGGCAATCATCGTGATGTCCTTCAACACGATGTCGTTTTCCTTGAGCCAGTAAGCCAGCGTTCCGGCTACAAGCAGGAACGGCAGGCCAGAGGAAAATCCAAACAGGAACATCGTCCACGCCGCCGGCTGCGCGAACGATTGCCAGACTGAAGGTTTCGCCTTCGCACCAGCGGGCGCCGTAGCGCTCACGGCACCGGTCTCAGGCGGTGTAGTCGACGACATACGGCGCGTGATCGGAGAATATCGGCTCGCGATGGATCGCGCAGGCCTTGAGCTTTTTACGCAGCGACGGCGTGACGAATTGATAATCGATGCGCCAACCGACGTCTTTCGCGCGCGCGGCACCGCGGTTGCTCCACCATGTGTAGTCCTCGCCCTCGGGCCTGAGCGCTCGATAGCTGTCGGCCCAGCCGCCGTTCTCTGCGCAGACCGTATTGAGCCATTCGCGCTCCGCCGGCAGACAACCGGAATTCTTCTGGTTGGAGGTCCAGTTCTTGATGTCCATACGGCTGCGCACGATGTTCCAGTCACCGCACAACACATAGTCGCGACCACTCGCAAGCCAGCGATCGAGCGTCGGGCGCAGCCACTCCATCACCTCGAACTTGAAGCCCTGGCGCTCTTCCCCGGATGAGCCGGACGGAACATAGAACGACACGACACTCAGGTTGCCGTAACGCGCCTCGATATAGCGGCCTTCCTCATCGAATGGCGCCCAACCCAATGCGGTACGAACTTCGTCCGGCTCGCGCTTGGAATAGATCGCAACGCCGCTGTAGCCCTTCTTGGTGGTCGCATCGCGATAGAAGCAATGGTGGCCGTCCGGACGGAACATGGGGTCGCTGAGTTGATCTTCCTGCGCCTTGGTTTCCTGCAGGCA
>JBDSBK010000405.1:0-2812 GCA_039921645.1 Dokdonella sp. | reverse complement strand
CCAGCTGCATGAGGCTGCGACCGAAGACATTGCGCAAGACCTGTCGCGCCGGTGCCCCGAGTGCGCGGCGCACGCCGATTTCGCGGGTACGTCGCCCGACCGCAAATGCGAGCACGCCGTACAGGCCAGCGGCGGCGAGGATCAACGCAATGACGCCGAAGATGCCGAAGCTCTTTGCGACCGAACGCTCGCCGATGGTCATGCTGTCGACGACCGCCGGGTAATCGCGCACCCAGTACAGCGGTGTGTCTGCATCGATCTCGCGCATGATTTCGTTCAGTCGTGGCGCGAACGCGTACGGGTCGCCGTGCGTTCGCACGGCTACGCTGCCGATACGCCACATATGCTGCGCGAGCGGGAACAGCATCGCGGGATCGGCATCGAAGCCGGGCGTGCCGAGCGTCAGTGAATCGATGACCCCGACGATGGTGAGCATCGGTCCCTTCGCGTCGCGCGGGTCGAGGCGGAATTGGCGCCCGAGCACGGATGCTCCGTTGCCGTGGCGCTCGACGAAATTGCGGTCGACGACGGCAACGCGCGTGCTGTCGGCGCGGTCGCCGCTGTTGAAGAAGCGGCCTTGCTGCAGCTTCACCCCGAACGCCGCAAGAAAATGTTCGTCGACGGCACCGGAGTAGACCTGCGGCAGTTTGCCATCGCCAGCGACGGCGCCGTCTGGAAGGACCTCATGCGCTTCGTTGTAGTAGGTGCCCGGCAACGCAGTGCCGACCGTCGCATCGACCACGCCGGCATCCGCGCGCAGTCGTTCGCCGAGACGCTCGAACAGATGCTGCTGGTCGGCATCCGTCGGGTATGCGGTTTTCATCAAGGCAAGACGTGCAGTCAGCATGTGATCGGTGTTGATGCCGAGGTCGCTGTGGTCGAGCAAGAAGATGCCGCGCACCAGGGTGCCGACGCAGATCAGCAGTGCGCACGACAACGCAACCTCGCCAATCACCAGCACGCGACTGACGCGTGCGAATGAGCCGCCAGTGACGGCGGTGGCCCCTGCGCGAAGCGTTCCGGCTGCGGCCATGTCGCCGGCGCGCAGTGCGGGCAGCACGCCGGTGACGAGCGCGGTCAGCAATGCGGCGGCGACAGCGAACAGCACGACGGTGCCATCGATGTCGAAGCGCAGCCAGCGCGGGAAGAATTCCGACTCGCGCATCATCGAGTGCTGCCAGGCAAGACCTGCGCGTGCGAGCAATACGGCCAGCGCCGTCGCGATCAGACTCAGCAGCAGACTCTCGACCAGCAGATGGGTCACGAGGCGCCTCCGACTTGCGCCCAACGCAACGCGCAGCGACAGCTCCTGACTGCGTCCGAGCGTACGCGTGAGCATCAGGTTGGCCGCATTTGCGCACGCGACCAGCAGCACCATCACGACGGCCGCGATCATGTAGCCGAGCGTCGAGCGCGTCGTACGGTCCGCGGCCATGTAGGCGAGCGGTTCGACGCGCGGACTCTGGCTGCGGAAACGTTCCGGATCGGCGCGCGCACCGTCCGCAAACCAGGTCTCGAATGCGCTGAGGACGTCGGCGTCGGTGACGCCTGCATGCTTGCGCAGCACTACCCAGTACGAATAGATGTCGGGTTTTGCGCCTTCTGCGAGCGTTGCCGGCACCCAGATGGTTTCCGTCCGCGGATAGCTGAAGTTGTCCGGCATCACGCCGATCACCGTCGCTGGCTGCGAATCGACGCGGATCTGCCGGCCGACGATCTCAGGGTCGCCGCCGTAACTGCTTTGCCAGAGTGCATGCGACAGCATCGCCACGGCCGGTGCGCCCGGACGTTCATCGGCGCTCGAAAAATCGCGGCCGAGTACGGGTGCCACCCCGAGCACGTGGAACAGGTTGGCGCTCACGTGGCCGCCGTTCACGCGTTTTGGTTTGTCGCGATCGCTGAGGTTGATCGTCGAGCGCGCCACGGCCGCGACGTCAGCGCTTTCTGCCAGATGCTGCTGTATCTGGATCACGTCGGCGCTATTGACCGGAAACACATCGCCGAGGCCGCCGTCGCCGAAGAATCCCGCCTGCAGCAACTGGTCGGGCTGCGCGAATGGCAATGGCCGCAAGACGAAGCCGTTGAGCAGGCTGAGCATGAACACGACACATGCGAGTCCCGTGCCGAGTACGCCGATCACCAGCGCCGAAAATCCGGGTCGCTTCACGATGCTGCGCGCGGCATCGCGGATGTCATGCAGGAAAAAGTTCATCGTGTCCCTTTCAACTCAAGGCTTCGCGCGGAGCGACTGCGCTCGCGCTGCGCGCCGGCAACAGGCACGCGAGCAGCAAGGTGAGCAGCAATAGCAGGCTCACGCCGATCAAGGTCAGCGGATCACTGGCAGGCACGCCGTACAGCAGGCTGCCCGCGGCACGCGCGCCGATCAGAGCGCCCAGGATGCCGATCGCGATTCCGCTCGCTCCAATGCGCAATCCGCTGCCGAGTACGAGGCGCGCGATGTGCGGCCGTGACGAGCCCAACGCCTGACGCAGTGCGAACTCGTGTTTGCGCTGGCCGACCACGAACGCCATCAGACCGTACAGGCCGCCGGTTGCGAGTACGAGCGCGACGGCTGCGAACGCACCGAGCAGGATCAGGCTGAAGCGGCGGTCCGCGAGCGCGCTCGCACGAACGTCGGTGAGTGGATGCAGGCTGTAGGGAATGCCGGCGCCGATGCCCTGCATCTGGCTGCGCAACTCACCCATCGACGCGGCAGCGGGCAGGCGCGAACGCACGACGATATTGAATTCTGCCGCGGCCATCGGGCGCTGATCGAGATCGACATAGACGGTACCGCTCGGCGCGCGGTCGA
>JBDSBK010000404.1:0-5005 GCA_039921645.1 Dokdonella sp. | reverse complement strand
TCAGCAGACGCGCAAGCGGTGAATCCCCACCGATCATTCCCGCGCGACGCATGCATTCCACGCGAATCGCCGTGCAGGCGGCGAAGTCTCGACAGCGCTCGATCCGCACCATGACACAGGTGGACTTTCAGATTTTACGGCTGATGCGATGAGGCGAAGTCAGTTGCCCGTGTGGCACGGCCTGTTATCTCCCGGCGCATGGGAGTGGCGATTGTTGCGACGAAGGCTGCGGAAGCGAATAAGCGAACCGGGGAGGCGCTGCGGAGCGATGCGGAAGCCGGAGTCAGCCGGCACGTGAGGACAGAACCGGGGGCCGCCGAACAGCTCACCGCAAGGCGGTGGCGGAAGTTGCCAACTCTCTGCCCATCATCCAGAAAAAAATGAACCTGACCGCTAGTCCATAGCCGATCGCCGCGCGCAAGCAGCGACAATGCCGGCTTGATGGCGTCCCCATTGTCCACCAGATGACAAGCAGGTGATCGTCAACACCGCGCTGCATCGACACAGCGGCTTGCTCTACGACGACCGTGTGACGCTGGACCTCCCGATTTGTCGAACGGTCTAACGACCATCACCTCTGGCCGGTAAGCGATAGTCGAGTGCGCTATGCAGGTGCTGGCTGCTGAACTCCGGGCCACTGTCCGCTTGCACCCGCCCTGGGTTTCCTTGTGCTGCGCGAAGATGTTCAAGGGTCGCCACGAGATCTTCGCCTTTTTTAGGGACTGACCATCAAGATGGCCAGGCATTCCAGGCTGAAGTTGTCACGACCGTCAGTCCGCGAAATCGCCCGTCATCGAGCAGCGAATCGGGTGCAAAATTCATATCGGCTTTGATCGTCGCGGTGAGTTCGTGCGCTTGAATCGATCGCTGGCTATCTTGCTTCGTCGCGGCCGCTTCGTGCGTAGATTCAACCCTGCCGACACGTACGCACGATGCACGCGCTTGTGATTGACGGGTCCAGCGGCGCAACGGAATGTGTATGTGACGCGCGCCAGAGCGCACGCGCGATTGTGCGATCTGCTGGATACGCCAGGTCCGCCATGCATCGAGTGTCTGGCGTTTCGCCCTTTAGTGCCAGGCGGTGCACGATTGCTTGTAAAAAGGCCGTAAGAACCTCGTAAACTCATGTGCAAGGCCCGCTTCAGGGCTTTTTTGAACGAGAAGCTGAAGCATGGCTGTGCCCAGGCCCAGATCGGCCGCGGGCAGCTTCAGTTTGCGACTCTCCTGTTCAGTTGTCGCTGCCGGCGGGTTTCTGCACCGTCAAACCTCCGCAATTCGCTTGCCAGCTACAGAACATCGCTTCACGGATTCTCATCTTCCAGCGCACTCCCGCGAGCGACTGCTGACTCTGCCGGCTGCGAACGCGATCTGTTGATCGGTGAACTGGACTTCTTCATGAAGAAACCGGCTCATCTCCTGAGGCCCGTTGTCACCCGGTGTACCAACGGCGAGGCAGACGCCGGTCCATTCCCAAGCGTGCATTTGCACACCCGGTGGAACAGCAGGGCAGGGCAGAACAATCGAGCGCATGGTTCTCAGCTTCTGAAGCCGACGGCCGAGCATCCATCGAGAGCAGCAAGGTTCTAGCCAATGGGCACCTTCCGCCAAGGTGCTCGCTGGCTCTCTGACGGCACAGCTACACAGGCGTTGGACACGCACGGGACAACGCCGCCTGGAGCTGCGAACAAGGCAACAAATGGAGTGGGCAAGTTGTGGATTGAAATGGCGGTCAATACACGCCAACAAACAAATGCCCCGACTTGAAATCTCTCACTCTTCGGGTATCCCGGCCGGAGTCCGGCACTGGCACCAGGCGCTGGCGCCTGTTCCTTGCTGCGGGCTTGCGTGCGTTGCGTCGCAGGCGAAATGCGCCGCCGACCATTGGCCGGCGGCGCGGGATATCTATCAGGCTGCAGCGTCTTTCAGCTTCTTCAGCGGACGCACCTTCACCTTGACCGACGCCGGCTTTGCAGCGAACCAGCGCTCTTCCTTGGTGAACGGATCAACGCCTTTGCGCTTCGGCTTGGCCGCAACCGCGATCGACGTGATCTTCAGCAGACCGGGCAGCGTGAACTGACCGATGCCTTTCTTGTGCACCGAGTTCGCGATCGTCTGTTCGAGCGCTTCGAGGATGGCACGCACCGTCTTCGGCTCCGCACCGCTGTGCGACGACAAGTGGCTCACCAGCGAAGACTTCGACAACGCCTCGGTCAGAGGTTTCATCTTGGCGGGGGCGGCAGCTGCCGGTTTCTTGGGGGCGCTCTTTGCAGCAGATTTCTTCATGGCCATGAACAATTGGCTCCTGGAGTTGGGGTAGTGGCTATCGTCTTGCGCAACGCAGTGATCTGCACCGCACAGGCCTAGCGTATCCGGTTTGACGCTCGATGGCTGCGGTTTCGAGGCGAAAAAACCGGCTTTTTTAGCACTATTTGCCGTTTTGCCCCGCGCATGGACGTAACCCAGAGCACAACAGAGGCGTTTGAAGCGCCTTTTCTCCCTCGCAGCCGTGTTCTCGTGCGAAGCGGCCATCTCGAAAGCAGGATCAATTCGAGTTCGAAATCAACTCACCAAACGCTTGCGCATCGCGTAACGCACGAGTTCGGCGCTGTTGCGCAGATTGAGTTTCGCGAGTACGCGGCTGCGATGGTTTTCGGCAGTCTTTGGGGTGATATCGAGACGCAAAGCGATTTCCTTGATCGTGAGGCCATCGACGACGAGATGCAGGACTTCGCGCTCGCGCGCGGACAATGCGCCGTACGGATCCTCTGGCGCATCCGGGTGATGCAACTGGCCCGCCAGCGCCTTCACTGCAAACGGACCGAAGTGCACGCCGCCACCCGCGACGGCTCGGATCGCCTGCATCAACTCCGAGGTTGCTGCGTGCTTGATGACATAACCGCGCGCGCCGGCGCGGACCGCCATCAGCACATATTCATCTTCTTCGTGCATCGTCAGCACCAGCACCCGCGTTCGGGGCAATTCAGCGCTGAGTCGACGTACCACCTCGATACCGTTCAGACGCGGCATCGAAATGTCGATGATCGCGACGTCCGGCTGTGCCGCGAGCGCCATTTCAATCGCAGCGATGCCATCTCCGGCCTCTGCAACGACAATGCATTCTCCGCTCGCGCGCAGGGTGGCCACCAGGCATTCCCGCATCACGGTGTGGTCGTCGGCGATCAGCAATCGAATCATGGCGTCCCTCGCTCCATGTCGTGGATCGGGAATTTCGCGGTCACGCTGAATCCTGCTCCGGTTGCGGATTCGACGCGTAGATGGCCGCCGAACAGGCGCACCCTATCGCGCATGCCGCCGAGCCCGCTGCTCGCGCTCTCACCACTGCGTGCGAGGGCTTTCTCGGGATCGCCGCCACAGCCGTTGTCGCGCACCGCAAGACTGGCGTACCCGTCGCGGCAATGCAGTTCGACATCGACGCGACTCGCCTGCGCGTGCTTCACAACGTTCGCAAGTGCTTCTTGCGCGACACGGAAGACCAAGGTACAGCGATCGTTGTCGAGGTCCGATACGGGTCCTTCGATTTCCAGTTCCACATCGAGCGTGTGCGTCTCGGTGAATGTGCGCGCAAGCCAGCGCAATGCCTGTTCGAGACCAAGGTCATCGAGAATTTGCGGGCGCAGCAGCCGTGAGAGCGTGCGCGTATCCTGCAGCGTCGACTCGGCAATCGTGTAAGCGCGTTCGAGCCTTTCCCGCGCAGCATTTCTGCTGTCTTCGGTCGGCAACGCTGCCAGTGCTTCACTGATCAAGTGAATCAACGCCGTGATGTTGTGGCCGACACCATCATGCAGTTCATGGGCAAAGCGGCGACGCTCGTCCTCCTGCACACGCCAGACCGACCGCGCGAGCTGGCGAAAATGATCCTGCCCGTGCTGCAACTGCTGGATCAGTGCACGATGTTCCTGCAGCAGCGTATCCAGCTGTTCGCGCAGCGGCGCCGTTTCCATCGGAGTGTCAGTGCGCATGGGTGGCCGGCGCCTCCTCGCGCAAGCGACGATCGAGTTGTACCGCAAGCGAGGCGCGTGCTTCGGGCGGTGCATCCGCAAGCTGGCGATCGCGCGCGGCGTTGGCGGCGCCCAGCGCCGCTTCGGATTCGGCACCCTGCGGCAGAGCCCGTAGGCCGAGTTCGTGGATCGTTGCCGCATGCGCATAATTACCGACGTCATCAAGGAGTTTCAGGGCCTGCCGATAGTACGCAACGGCGCGCATGCGATCACCCTCACCAAGCGCTGCGGCGATCTCCAATTCGAGCCATTGCAGGCGTAATGGCACCTCGTTGAGGCGGCTTGTCTCTTCAGCGAACGTTTTGAGCAGCTTGCGTGCGCCAACGCGATCGCCGGAAGCAAGCAGTAGTTGCACGCGTTCGAGGCGAATCTGCATGTCGAGTGTGCCGCTATGGGCCGTCGCAGCCGATTTTGCAGCTTCGTCGAGCAAGGTCAATGCATTTTTTTGATCGCTGTCCAGGCGCATTCGTTGCGCCCTTGCGAGCTGCAGTGCGGCTTGTTGTTCGTTGCCGAGCTGCTCGGCGTGAATCGATCCCAGTGCCGTGTCGGCTCGCTTGACTGCGCCGAGCGCCAGACCGATGCGAGCAAGTTGCAGGTTTGCGCCGGCCTCGGTGCGCCGGTCCGAGCGCCGCGCCGAAATTTGCGCTGCCCGCTCAGCATGGGTTATCGCTTCGGCATAGCGGCCCTCCACGAGCGCCAGCTCGGCAAGATTGACCAGGCTTACAGATACTTGTTCAGAGAGCTGACCGTCTTCAGCGCGCGGCAAGGTCGATTCAAGGCGCTTGCGTGCAGCGGCGAAATGGCCGCGTGCGAGGTCCAGCAGTCCCATGTTCTGCTCGACAGTCAGCATGCGGACATGGTCGTCGAGTTGCTCGTATGCGGAAAGCGCCTGCTGCCAGTACACCTGCGCGTCGTCGAATCTGCCCAGCTGATAGGAGCCGAACCCGACATTGTCCAGACTTTCAGCCACCAGCGCCTGCTCGCCC
>JBDSBK010000403.1:0-8348 GCA_039921645.1 Dokdonella sp. | reverse complement strand
CGCTGAGTACCGAGGAGCAGAACGCGCCTCCGTCGGATGGCGCGCAAACGCCGCCGCGTCGACGCAGTGGACGCTGGGTGCATTGATTCGCTTTCCTTCGGGCGCATCCCGCCGATGGTCTTTGAGCGGCTTCAGCCGCGATGCTTTTGCAGTTTCCCCAAAAACACTTCGCGGCTGAAGCCGCTCCCACAGAAGCACGTTTCACTGAAGTCCACTTTGCAAAAGTGGGGTCCATGCAAGCCAGCTTCGATGCGCTCCGCCAGGCAGCGTCTTGTCTCGCGTGATCACCAGGCTGCCTCACATCATCCGGCTGCAGGGATGACGAGCCCCCTTTCATTGTGGGAGCGGCTTCAGCCGCGATGCTTTTGAATGTCTGATCGCTGATCAACGAGGCATCGCGGCTGAAGCCGCTCTCACAAATGAATGCCGGGTTCCGCGGGAAGGTTGTTCGGCATCGTTCGCCAGAGCACGCCAATCCGTTCGCGCTGGCTTGCTTGTGCGAATGCGAGGTCGCACGCATCTTGCGCACATTCCACGACTTTGGAGTGATCCCATGAATGCAACTGCCACCGCCCGCGGCATCGCGCGCGTGTTCCGCGGTCAACCGACCTCGGACGGCGCCGGCGTGAAACTGACGCGCGTGATCGGTCAGCGCGATCTGGACATGCTCGACCCGTTCCTCCTGCTCGACGAGTTCCGCTCGGATCAGGCCGGTGACTACATCGGCGGTTTCCCGAACCATCCGCATCGCGGCTTCGAAACCGTCACCTACATGCTCGCCGGGCGCATGCGGCACCACGACAACCAGGGCAATTCGGGATTGTTGACACCGGGCAGCGTGCAATGGATGACCGCCGGGCGCGGCATCGTGCACTCGGAAATGCCGGAGCAGGAAGACGGCCTCATGTGGGGATTCCAGCTCTGGGTGAATCTTCCCGCCAGCGACAAGATGGCCGCCCCGCGCTACCAGGACATCGCGCCCGATCGCATTCCGGATATCACGCCAGCGGATGGCGTGCATGTGCGCGTGCTCGCCGGTCGCTTTGGTGAAACGGTCGGGCCGGTCAGCGGCATCAGCGTCGAGCCAACCTATCTGGATATGCAGCTCGATGCGGGCGCACGCTGCGCCGTGACCTTGCCCGCGGGTCACAACGCGTTTGCGTATGTGTATGGCGGTGCGGCAGACCTTGGCTCAGCCGACGCGCCAACGCGCATTGCGCGCGGCGAACTCGCCGTGCTGGAACGCGATGGCGACGAATTGCTGATCGCCGCAGGCAGCGAGTCGACGCGGCTGATCGTGGTTGCCGGCAAGCCGCTGAACGAGCCGGTGGCGAAGTACGGTCCATTCGTGATGAACACGCAGGAGCAGATCGTCGAGGCGATGCGCGACTATCAGGCAGGGAAATTCTGAGCGCGTTGCCGGGCTGAGGCCTATGCACGGGAGTCGAGAGGTTGGCTCCCGCGCATCAAAACGCGATCATCACGACCGAACCTGCCACGATCAAGCCGCCACCGATCGCAATCGGCCACGTCATGCTTTCGCCGACGAACAGCACGCCGAGCAGGATCGCAAACACCACGCTGAGCTTGTCGATCGGCGCGACCTTGCTGACCGGCCCGAGCTGCAGCGCGCGGTAGTAGCACAACCACGAAAGACCCGTCGCGATGCCCGAGAGCACGAGAAACAGCCACGTCTTGGGCTGGATCGGCGCCGACGGCTGCCATTCGTCGCGCAGGCTCAGGATTGCCGCAGTCACGGCGAGAATCACGAGCGTGCGAATGAAGGTCGCGAGATTCGAATTGATTCCCGCGACGCCGATCTTGCCGAACAGCGCAGTCAGCCCGGCGAAGAACGCCGAGCCCAGCGCGAACAGGATCCAGTTCGAGCGCAGGCTCATCGGCGTGGATCGCTGCCGGCGTTCGCGGGCTTCAGCATTTCGTCCAGATAGTTCTCGATCAGCGTGTAGACGTGCTTTTTCAGCGCCGGTGTCGACAGGCCATGCTTGCCGCCGGGATAGGTCATCAGGCGAAACTGCTTGCCACTCTCTTGCAGCGCCGCCATCAACTTGGTCGAGTTCGCGAACAGCACATTGTCGTCGGCCATGCCGTGCACGAGCAGCAGCGGTGCAGTAAGCCCGGGCAGCCAGTGCGACACGCCGGAGCGGTCATAGCCCTGCGGATTGTTCTGTGGCGTATCGAGATAGCGTTCCGTGTAATGCGTGTCGTACAAGCCCCAGTCCGTGACGGGGGCGACGGCAACGCCGGCCGCAACCTTGTCGCTTGCCTTCGCCAGCAGCATCAGCGTCTGGTACCCCCCGTAGCTCCAGCCGAAGATGCCGATGCGCCGGGCATCGACCCAGGGTTGTTGCGCCAGCCATGCGATGCCGCTGAGCTGGTCCGCAACCTCGGCCTTGCCCAGCTGCCTGAAGATCGCATCGGAGAATTTGCGCCCGCGCCGCGGTGTGCCGCGGTTGTCGAGCGCGAACACGACATAGCCGCGCTCGGCCATCACCTGTTCGAAATGATTGCCCCATGCGCGATTCACGTACTGCTTGCCGGGTCCACCGTAGTACGTCATGAACACCGGGTAGCGTTTGCCCGCTGCGAAGCCGAGCGGCTTGTACACGCGGTAGTGCAAGTCCTGCCCGTCTTCGCTTTTGAGCACGCCGTAGTCGGGTGTGACCAAGCTGTCGTGATACGGCCAGTACGGGTGGCCGGCTTTCAGTTCGTTCTGTTCGATCCACGCGATGCGGCTGCCGTCCGCCTTGAGCAACGACACTTGCGGCGGCGTCGTCGGACTCGAATACGTGTCGACCCACGCCGCCGCGTTTTCGCCGAACACGGCGTCGTGCCAACCCTCTCCCGTGCTGATGCGCACCGCCTTGTCGACCGTGCTGCCATCCAGTCGCGCAACATAGATCTGCTGCTGCAGGGGATCGTCGCGGTTGGCGGCGAAATAGACGTTGCCGCCGGCTTCGTCGAACGCGAGCACCTTGTCGACATCCCATTCGCCACGCGTGAGCGCGCGCCGCAGCTTGCCGTCCAGGCCGTACACGCCCAGATGCGCGTAGCCGTCGCGCTCGGAGGTCCAGACGAAAGCGTCTTCCGATTGGAGGAAACGCAGGTCGTCGTGCAGATTGATCCAGGTCGAACTGGTCTCGCTCAGCAGCGTCTTCGCATGCAGCGTGTCGGTGTCGATGGCGATCAGGTCGAGACGCCGCTGGTCGCGCGTCTCGCGCTGGAAACTCACGCGCCGCGCATCCGGCAACCAGTCGACGCGGGCGAGGTAGATGTCCTTGTCCGCGCCGAGATCGATCCAGCGCGTTTCGCCGCCATGCGGCTTGACCAGACCGAGCTTCACGACCACGTTCGGCCGCCCCGCGGCGGGATAGCGCTGCTCGGTCGTTTCGCTGCGGTCGGCGTAGACCTCGGTCCGCTTGACCTCGTCGACGCCGGATTCGTCGAAGCGCTCGTAAGCGATCGCCGAATCGTCCGGCGCCCACCAGTAACCGGTCGTGCGTGCCATTTCTTCCTGTGCGACGAACTCCGCTTCGCCGTTGTGGATCGCACCGCGGCCGTCCCGCGTCAGCTGGAAGTTGTGACCGTGCACGAGATCGACCGTGTACAGGTTCTGATGACTGACGAAGGAAACGAAGCCGCCGCGCGGTGAAACCTTCGGGTCGATGACATCGAGGCCTTGCGGCGTCAATGCGCGCAATCGGACGTCGGCAGCGGCATCGAAGTCGTACAACCACAAACGCTCGCCGAGGACGAACAGCAACTTGCGGCTGTCCGGCCCCCAGCGATAGGAAACGATGCCCTTCAGTTGCGCGGTGCGTTCGCGTTCGCGTCGCGCTTTCTCCGCCTCCGACAATTCCTTCTGCTCGCCGACTGCGCCCGAATCGACGAGCCGCAGCGTCTTGCCGCTGGCAACGTCGAATTGCCAAAGATCGAGTTGGTTCTGGTCGTCTTCGCGACCGCGCAGGAAAGTGACGCGGCTGCCGTCCGGTGCGATTTTCAGCGAACGCGGTGCCGGCCCGTTGACGTCGGGATCGCTGTAGATACGGTCGACAGTCAGACGTTCGGCGTGCACGTGGGTACTCGACAGCAGCAGGACAGCGAAGAGGAAGGGACGCATGGGAACTCCACCGGCAAGGTTCGCATTACACCTCACCCTCGCGATCGCGGCCAGCCGGTTTTCATCCCGCTAGCCGCATTCAGGCAGCGTGCGCATGCATTCCAGCTCTGCTGGATGCCCGAAGTCTGCGCTTCGGGCATCGACGCGTCAGCGCTTGTCGCCGAGGCCGAACAGGATGCGCTTCTCCTCATCGCTCATCGGCTGGCCCGCAGCAGGATTGACCTCGGCACCCCTGGCGTACGCACGCAACGTCGCCGGACGCGCTGCAATCGCCGCATGCCAGCGCTGCACATGCGCGAACGGCGTCAGGTCGAGCGGCGCTTTCGAATACGGATTGATCCACGGATAGCAGGCCATGTCGGCGATGCTGTAGTCGTCGCCCGCGATGAACGCCTTGCCCGCAAGCTGGCGGTCGAGCACGCCGAGCAGGCGCAGTACTTCCCTGGTGTAGCGATCGATCGCGTACCCGATCTTTTCCGGTGCGTACACGTTGAAATGACCGTACTGGCCCGTCATCGGCCCGAGGCCGCTCATCTGCCAGAACAGCCACTCGTTGACCGCAATGCGCCCGCGCAGATCCTGCGGAATGAAGCGCTTTGTCTTGTTCGCGAGATAGAGCAGGATCGCGCCCGATTCGAACATGCTGATCGGTGCGCCACCATCACTGGGCGCGTGATCGACGATCGCCGGCATGCGGTTGTTCGGCGAGATCGTGAGGAACTCCGGCTTGAACTGTTCGCCCTTGCCGATATCGACGGGCTTGATCGTGTAGTCGAGCCCGGCTTCCTCGAGGAACAGCGTGATCTTGTGGCCGTTGGGTGTTGGCCAGTAGTGCAGGTCGATCATGGTTTTCTCCGTGGCGTGGCCCGCGTTTCTTGATTGGGGGCACACCGGCGCGACTCAAGCATCGCGCAGGCGATCAGCGACACCGCTCCAGCGCTGCGCGCGCCGCGCGACGGCCTCGCCGAGCACGGCCTCGTTCGCCCACAGAGTCAGGTCGCTGCGCGCCCGCGTCAGCCCGGTGTAGACCAACTCGCGGCTCAGTACGCGAGCGCCACGCTGCGGCAGCACGAACAGCACGGCATCAAATTCCGAACCCTGCGCTTTGTGCACCGTGAGAGCGAATGCGCTCTCGTGCCGCGGCAGGGAGGCGGGCAGCCACGCACGCGCTTCGCCGCCGACGTCGAACCACACGCGCACGTTGCCATCAACGTCGTGCCAGCAGACACCAATGTCGCCGTTGTAGAGTCCTTGCCGATAGCTGTTTTCGCGAATCATCACGAGACGGCCGTGGAAAAAGGCGTCTTCGCGCGCACCCGGCGACTGCAGCGCCAGCGCAATGCCCGCGTTCAACGCCAGGCTGCCGGCGTCACCCTCACGTACGGCCGTGAGCACGCCAAACTGTCGCGCCAGTGCGAGCGCGACCCTCACGTCCGCCGCCGCTGCCAGCGCGCGGAAGTACGGTACCGCGCGTTCGAAAACGAACGCCTGCATGGCCGTGTCCACGCCATTGCGCCAGTGCATGCCGCGATATGCCTGCGCATGCAGACCCATCAGCACAGTGTCGACATCTCCGGTGCGCACCGCTGCTGCGAGCGGCGCAACGTCCAGCGCCGCAGACTGACGGTAGCTGCGAGCGAGCTCGACGCGGACCAGCACCGACGAGCCCGTTCGTTCGCCGACCGCGAAGCCGAGCGCGGCCTGCGCGTCGCGCGCAAGCGTCGACGGCAATCCGAGGCCGTCGCCACTCGCGTCACACAGCGCGGCCAACACGTCGCCGGTCTCGACCGAAGGCAGCTGATCGCGATCACCGAGCAGAATCAGGCTGGTGTTCGGTGCCAGCGCTTCGACCAGCTTGCACATCAACGGCAAGTCGACCATCGATGCTTCATCGATCACCAGCACATCGAGCGGCAGCGGGTGCGCGGCGTCGTGCCGAAACGCGATCGACTGCGGTTGCCAACCGAGCAGGCGATGCAAGGTCGTCGCATTCGTCGGCAAGGCGGCGACGATCTCCTCGCTGATGCGCCCGTCCGCGCGCAAGCGACCGAGATTTTCATGCAATGCCGCGGACAGCCGCGCCGCCGCCTTGCCCGTAGGCGCCGCCAGCCCGACACGCAGGGGAACTCCGCTGCGCAACGCCTGTTCCACCCGCAACGCGAGCAGGCGCGCGACCGTCGTCGTCTTGCCGGTGCCGGGGCCGCCGGTCAACAGCAGAAGGCGTTCGCGCTGTGCGACAAACGCAGCGAGCGCCTGGTGATCGAGTTCGGCGGAAGGCGCAAACAGTGCGCCGAGTCGCTGTCTCAACCAGCTCGCGTCCGCCGCCGGCTCGATAGCACCAGACAAGGCGCGCAACGCGCGCGCAAGACGCCGCTCGTAATCCCAATAGCGACGCAAGGCGATGCGCCCGTGCTCGAACACCAGTGGCAGACCGCGCGCCTCGTCAACGCCATCGCCGACAAACGCGGAAGCGAGCAGCGCCTCCCGCCATGCATCGAGCGCGGGCAACGCGGGTGGTGTGCCTTGTGAATCGACCTCGGCCAGCAGGCTGGCGACGTCAGCAAGCGGCACGCCGCTGTGGCCGAATTCGAGCGCTCGACTGGCCAGCGCAGCGGCCAACGCGACCGCCTCGGGCGTATCCGGCCGCAGTCGTTGCAACGTGGTTCCGAGCGCGTGATCGACCGCGCGCAACCATCCCTCTCGCAGCCAGCGGTCGAGTGCGTTCATGCGCTTGCCTCGACCGGCGGCGCGAACAGCGCATCGAGCGCATCGACCAGTTCGCGCGTTGGACGCGTTGCAAAGATGCCGGCCGAATCGGCATTCGCGGAATCAAGCCCGCGGCAGAACAGATAGCGCACGCCACCGAAGTGCCGGTCGTAATCGTAGTCCGCGCGACGGAAACGCAACCAGCGATGCAGGGCGAGTGTGTAGATCAGGTACTGCAGGTCGTATTCGCTCGCCGCGATCGCGGCAGCCAGCGTCGGCGGTGCATAGTCCGGGAGTCGGTTGCTCTTGTAGTCGAGCAGGTAGGCGCGTTCCTCATGCAGGTAGACCAGGTCGATGAAACCGGTCATCAAGCCTTGCAGACGCTCGCGCAGTCCGAACGCATGGCGCGCGGCCAGCAGTCCATGCCGGTGCAGCAGATCGAGCAGTTTCTGTACCGGGACCGTGCCGAGCGCGAAGTGGAATTCGAGTTCGCTGCGCCGCGCTGCCGCGGTCAGGTCGGCAAGACGCACGCCCTCGGGCAGTTGCACATTGAGTGTGTGGCGTATGAGCGTCGCCAGTATCGCTTCACCTTGCACGAGCACGTCGTCGCCGAGATAGCCGAACTCGCGCAACACCGAACGCAGGATGCCGCCCTGGTTCGCGGGCACCCGATCCGCTGCGATGTCGCGCCATGCGACGAAATCGACCTGCTCGAGCGCGGCATGCAAGGCATTGCCGAAGCGGGCGCCCGCAAAGGGCGTAGGACTGCCGGAGACAGTCGATGGCGCCTCGTCGCTGGCACCGCGTTCGTCGGACGCTGCGCCGGCGTCCTGGTGCGCGAGCTGCGAGAAGCTGTGCACCCACCAGTCCTGGCGCAGCGTGCGGTGCGCGACGCGCAACGTCGCGGCACCCGCGTTTTCCACGCGCTCGCCGGGTGCACGCGCATCGAGGCGCTGCGGCCACGCCTCATGCACGATCGCGTCCGGTGCCGCGATCGCGAGTGCGAGGAGCATGCTGTCGACGGCTTCTTCACCGATCGCCTCGACGGCGCCGTTCTGGTCTCGATGCAGCAGCCAGCCAAGTGCGGTCCTGTCGACACCGTTCACGGCGCCGTGTGCGATCCAGATCGCGTGCCGCGCACGCGTCAATCCTACGTAAAGCAGCCGCAACTGTTCGGCGCGCGCCTGCTGCAACGCCATCGCCGTCGCTTCTGCATACGCCTCGTCGTCCAGGCCGGCGAAGCGCGCGCGCAGCACGCGCTGTTCGCCGTCGTGGTAGTCGAGCAAGGCTAATCCTCTGGCCGCCACCGCGCGTGGCGGCAGTGCGGCGAACGGCAGGAAGACCAGTGCGAATTCGAGCCCCTTGGCCTTGTGCAGGGTCATGATCTGCACGCGCTCCGCACTCGACTCCAGCCGCAGTTGCTGCGTTTCGTCGTACTCGTCCGCGTTGACGATGGCGCGCGAAAGCCAATCGATGAGGCCGGCCTCTCCGAGGGTCTCTGCGC
>JBDSBK010000402.1:0-6416 GCA_039921645.1 Dokdonella sp. | reverse complement strand
GCGAGCGGATCGGCCGGCGATCCCGCAACCTGCCACAACGCTTCAAGATACCCGCTGCCGAAGCCGATCGAACCCATGGCCTCGAACTCGTATACGCCGGTATCCGGATACCAGGCAGCGTTTGGATCGAGTTCGCGCAGCACCAGCGCATTCGCCTCGACGGTATCGAGTTGGCCGACGTAACTGATCTCGCCCTCGTCGTCCTCGAGCATGTTGACCGAGATCAGCGGTGCACAGGCCGCGGCCGAACGCGCGATCGCGGCCCAGTCGTCGAGCTGGAAATCTGCAGGCACGCGCAGTTCCTCGCCACGCAGCGCGAGCGCCTTGTCGACGAATTCGCGTGAGGGATCGACCTCGAGCGCGCTTATGTCGGCTACCGCGATGACGATGTAACCGTCGAAACGGATGGTGTCGCCGACTTCGGCAATGAGGCAGAAATCGCGCGACAGTGCGATCGCGTAACCGTGAATGACCCCGGGTTGCAGGCGTTCACGCAGAATTCGCAGCGGGATGCGCTGCTCGAAGGCTTCGCGCAATTCGGCGCGTACGCCACGGGCTTTGAAGGGAACGACAGTATTCATGTGCGTATGGTCGGGCGTTTGCCCCGCAGTCGCAAGTCGCGATCGAGGAGGGCGTTCAGGCTTAGAGAATGTAGCGCGACAGATCTTCGTCCTTGACCAGCTCGCCCAGATGCGCATCGACATAGGGCGCGTCGATGCGGTGGTGCTGGCCGCCCTGGTCCGAAGCGGCATAGGAAATTTCGTCAAGCAGGCGCTCCAGCACGGTATGCAGGCGCCGCGCACCGATGTTCTCGGTGCGTTCGTTGACCTGGAACGCGATCTCGGCGAGCCGCACAATGCCGTCCGTCGCAAACTCCAGCGTCACCCCTTCGGTCGCGAGCAAGGCGGTGTATTGCTTGGTCAGCGCATGCTGTGGCTCACTCAGGATGCGCCTGAAGTCGTCCGCGGTCAGCGCGGCGAGTTCAACCCGGATCGGGAAGCGGCCTTGCAGCTCAGGCACCAGATCCGACGGTTTCGCCAGCGAGAACGCACCCGAGGCGATGAACAGGATGTGATCGGTCTTGACGATGCCGTACTTGGTCGATACCGCCGAACCTTCCACCAGCGGCAGCAGATCGCGCTGCACGCCTTCGCGCGAAACGCCGGCGCCGCTGAATTCGCCGCGCTGCGCGATCTTGTCGATCTCGTCGATGAAGACGATGCCGTTCTGCTCGCAATTGATGATGGCCTGCGTCTTGATGTCCTCGTCATTGACGAGCTTGCCGGCCTCTTCCTCGATCAGCTGCGGGCGCGCCTGCGCGATGCTCAGCTTGCGCACTTGAGTTTTCTGGCCAGCGAGCGACTGGAACATGCCGCGCAACTGGCTTGTCATGTCCTCCATGCCCGGCGGCGCCATGATCTCGACACCGACGTTCATCGCGAAGTCGAGCTCGATCTCGCGCTCGTCGAGCGCACCTTCGCGCAACTGCTTGCGCAGCTTCTGGCGCGTGTCCGCGTCGCGCGCATCGTGCGCCTGCGGCTCGTTGGCGAAGCCGACGCCCTGCCGGCGTGGCAGCAGCGCATCGAGGATGCGATCTTCCGCGCGGTCTTCGGCCTGAGAACGCACGCGCGATTTCGCCTGCTCGCGCATCATCTTCACCGCACTATCGGCAAGATCGCGCACGATCTGCTCCACGTCCTTGCCCACGTAGCCGACTTCGGTGAACTTGGTCGCCTCGACCTTGATGAACGGGGCGTTCGCGAGCGCAGCGAGGCGTCGCGCGATCTCGGTCTTGCCGACGCCGGTCGGACCGATCATCAGGATGTTCTTCGGCGTGACTTCCTCGCGCAACGCAGGATCGAGCTGCATGCGCCGCCAGCGATTGCGCAGTGCGATCGCGACGGCGCGCTTGGCCGCATTCTGGCCAATGATGTAGCGGTCGAGTTCGTTGACGATTTCGCGGGGCGTGAGTTCGGACATTTGAAAAGCCGGGAATGAGGAATCGGGAATCGGGAATGGTGAAAAGCGGGCGGGCTGTCGCTTCTGCGATTCCCTATTCCCCTTTCCCGATTCCCAGCTCTTCGATGCTGACGTTGTGATTGGTATAGATGCAGATGTCGCCGGCAATGTTCAATGCCTTCTCGACAATCGCGCGCGGATCGAGCTCGGTGTGCTCGAGCAGCGCCTTCGCCGCAGCGAGCGCAAACGGACCGCCGGATCCGATCGCGATCAGGCCTTGCTCGGGTTCGAGCACGTCGCCATTGCCGGAGATGATCAGCGACGTCGCCTTGTCCGCGACCGCAAGCAAGGCTTCGAGGCGACCGAGGCGGCGCTCGGTGCGCCAATCCTTCGCCAGCTCGACCGCAGCGCGCGTGAGGTTTCCGCCGTGCTTGTCGAGCTTCTGTTCGAACAGCTCGAACAGGGTGAACGCGTCCGCGGTCGCGCCAGCGAAACCGGCCAAGACATCGCCCTTGCCGAGTCGACGGATCTTCTTCGCATTCGCCTTCATCACGGTGTTGCCGAGCGTGACCTGGCCGTCGCCGCCGATCACGACGTGGTCGCCGCGGCGTACGGAAACGATCGTGGTGGCGTGGAAACTATCCATAGACATCAGATTTGTTGTGGAGCCGGCAATTTGGGGTCCCGGAAAAACGATTGCAAGCACCAGCGATCCCGTGGGAGCGGCTTCAGCCGCGATGTGCGTTTCTGCAAACACGGGCCGCACCGGTGCCGTCGCTGCCGCCCGAGACAATCAAGGCAACTTGCGCCGCGCCCGCGGATGCGCGGCATCGTAGACCTTGGCCAGATGCTGGAAGTCCAGATGTGTATAGATCTGCGTGGTGCCGATATCGGCGTGTCCCAATAATTCCTGCACGGCACGCAGATCACCCGAGGATTCGAGCAGGTGACTGGCGCAGGAATGACGCATCAGATGCGGGTACACGCGCTTCCACACGCCCTGCTCGTTCGCACGTTTCTTGAGCCGCGCACGCACGCCGTTCGGTGTCAGAGGACGACCGCGCACGCCGCGTACGAGCGGGTCTTCGTCGCCACAACCGTCCTGTTCACGCAATTTCGCGAGCGCGGCCAACGCTTTCGCGCCGACCGGCACGATGCGTGTTTTCGAACCCTTGCCGGTCACGCGCAGCATGCCATCGCCCGCATCGAGATCGCGCCAGCGCACACCGCACAATTCGGCGACGCGCAGTCCGCTGGAATAGAGAAGTTCAAGCAAGGCGCGATCGCGCACGGATTCCGGATCGTCGCCCGGCACTTCGACCAGGGCCGACATTTCGTCGGCGTCGAGGACCTGCGGCAGTTTGCGCTTCACCTTGGGCGAGCGCAGGCCGATCGCAGGATTCGTTTCGACTTCGCCTTCGCGCGCGAGGAAGCGGAAGAAGCTGCGCCACGCCGATGCAAGGCCGCGAAGCGTCGACGGCGAGTACCGTTTGACGCGATGCTCGTCCGCGAGCAGCGACTGCACCTGGTCGGGTTTCAGTTCGCGCCAGCTTCGCACAGAGCGGGTTTCGGCAAAATCGGCGAGGCGCGCGAGTGCATGCGCATAGTGCTCGACCGTGCTTGAGGAATAGCGCCGCTCGCCGCGCAGATAGTGCAGGAAACGGTCGACCGCGCCGGCGAGCGTTGTTTCCTTCGCGGCAACGGCAGGCATTTCAGCGCCGGATCGGGAACCGGCTCAGTGCAGTCGATACCGCTTCCCCGATGAGCTTGAGGAATACCGTGCCCATGCCCGGGTGGAATCGATTCTCGTCGTGGCTGCCGACCGCGAGCATGCCGATGTCGCTGATCGGCAGCAGCACGGCGGAACGAGCGTCATCGGCGTGCTTGCCGAACAGCGTGTCGAGCTTGTCCTGCTGCAGGCGGCCACACAGCGGCTCGGCGCGTTTGAAGAATTCGGTGAATGCGGGAAATGCACTCGCGCCATTCGGTTCGGCAATCAGCCACTCGGCCGCAGGCAGGTCCGGATCCGCTCGGAACAGTACGAGCCTGACGAGGTCGGGGTGGAAATCCTCGGTCAGCGCCGCCACAACGGCGCGCACGGTGTCGGCCAGTGTAGTCGCCCGCATCTGTGCCAGTGTCAGCGTGTGCACGCGCACCATCAGGCTTTCGTTCTCGTGCGCGATCTCGATCAGATCGTGCAAACGGCGCGAGAGTTCGCGATTTTTTTCACGCAGCACATCGAGTTGGTAGCTTGCCAGCGATGCGGCAGGTCCCTGCTCGCGTGGCAGCACGAGGTCCATCGCAATGTCGGGAAACTCGCCGAGAAATTGGGGGTGACGACGCAGATAGCTCGCGACTTCCATCGCGGTGAGACTGTCCTTAACGCTTAGTTCGCTCATGGCATTCTCGTCGTGTTGCGGGCCGCGCCCAGGGTATGGCTGAGAGATCGCTTCAGCCTGCAAACATCCGTCCATGGAGCGCTTCCAGTCGGCATCCCGCCTCCTGTTCAGCCGTTCGATGGCGACAATGGCGGCCACTCGCCTTCGAACACGAAACTCGCCGGACCGCTCATCCACAGACGGTGGCCGGGACCTTCCCAGCTGATCTGCAGTTCACCACCGGGCAGCGCGACGCGCACGTTTGCGTCGAGCTTAGCGCGTCGGCGCAACACCGCAACTGCCGCGCAGGCACCGCTGCCGCAGGCGAGCGTCTCACCGACGCCGCGCTCCCACACACGCAGACGGATGGCGTCGCGCGCAAGAATCTGCGCGAACCCGACATTGCAACGTTGCGGAAACGCGTCGGAATGTTCGATCTGCGGCCCGAGCGCCTCAACGGCCGCTTCGTCGACGTCATCGACCTCGACCACCGCGTGCGGATTGCCCATCGACACGGCGCCAATCTCCACGGTGCGGCCGGCGACATCGATTGCGTAGCGATCCGCTTCTTCGTTGGCAAGCAGTGGAATGTCGGCGGGCGCGAAAACCGGCTCGCCCATGTCGGCGCGCACGCGGCCATCGTCGAGCAACTGAATCGCGACCGGCCCGGACGGACTTTCAAGTCGCGTTGCGCCGACGCCAAGTACGCCTGCCCGTGCCAGCCAGCGCGCGACGCAGCGCAAGCCGTTGCCGCATTGGCCGGCGCGCGTGCCGTCGGTATTCCAGACGCCATAGGCAAATGCGCACGACTCATCGCGCGCAGGTTCGATCGTCAGCATTTGATCGAAACCGACTCCGAAATGACGGTCGCCGAGCAGACGTATCGCGTTAGTGTCGAGCGCAAGTGGCTGTACGCGGCAATCGACGATCACGAAATCGTTGCCGAGACCGTGCATCTTGCTGAAACGCAGGCCCATGCGAGCTTCCGCAATCAGCGCGTGGCCGGAGGCGCGGCGGATGCCGGCGCGGGAGCATCTTTTGGTGCGGGCTTGACCAGATTGCCCTTGTTGCCACAAGCGGCCAGGAACAGCGTGACCATCACGACCACGAGGGTCGGGCGGAGAAAGACGGTTTGGCGACGAAGGAACTGCAGCGACATGACGAAATCCGGCAATGACGTGCGCCCAGTATAGCCGCCGTTCACCGTAGCGACCGGTATGCTTGGAAGCATGTCGCTGACCCCTTTCCTGATCGGCCTGTTCGCGTTCGCGGCGGTATGCGCGTTGATCGCCCTTTCGCACGGTGTTCACGCGCGCAGGCACTGGCGCACGCGACGGCGTTTTGCAGCTGGGCACCGGGCGCTTTGGAGCGCGATTTTCCTGCTGCTCGCGTTGCTCGGCGCGTTCTCTGGAACGGTATTGCTCGGCTATCGACGCCTGGCCGCGGAAGCGCTCGTTGCACGACTGGAGGCGCATGCGCTCGGTCCGCAACACTTTGCGCTGGACATCGAGTTGCCGGATGGCGCGCGCCAGCGCGTCGAGCTTTCCGGCGACGACTGGCAACTCGATGCACACGTGATCAAGTGGGACACGCGCGCTGTCGTCCTCGGCGCGCCTGCGCTGTATCGACTCGACCGCATTACGGGACGCTATCGCGATATCGGGCAGGAACGCGTTGCGCCTAAGAGCGTCGCTGCACTCTCGACGGTATCGACGGCGGATTTGTGGACGCTCAAACAGCGCTTCCCTCGCTATCTGCCCTGGGTCGACGCCGACTACGGCAGTGCAGCCTATCTGCCGCTCGTCGACGGTGGCCGCTACACCGTGACGCTGGCGGCTGCCGGTGGATTGATCGCTCGCGCCAGCGATGCGGCGACGGCACAGAAGCTCGATGGCGCCGCCGGAACACCTTAGCGTGCGCAGTGAGTACCGTGCTTCCATTCCTCGACCCGGCGTGACCTGCAACAAGAGGCAGCGCGGGTCCGCACGAGGCTGGTCTGCGCACGTCGCGCGGCAGCCACCCACACCGATACCATCACGCTTTCGACGAAAGGACCTTTTCGTAGCGACGCGCATCCTG